>JBBQYT010000011.1:0-12417 GCA_038208385.1 Longimicrobiales bacterium
GATGCGCCATTCGATGTGAGCGTCGGGTCGGCGCCGTGGTCCAATAGCAGCTCGAAGATTGCGAGCGAGTTGTCGCGTGCGATGGCGTGGTGCATGGGCAGGACGCCGCGCTGACTCCACTTCGCGTTTGGGTCGATGCCATACTCGAGCAGCCACCTGATGCCGTCCTCGTCGTGCCAGTCGTGCTTGCGAATCAGGATGAGTGCGAGCTCGGATTCGGTGAGCCTGTCGGTTTCGACGAGAATTTCGAGTGCGCGATTGTCGTCGGACTCGGGGGTGTGGTAGACGGTTTCGTTGTCATTCGGATTGGCGCCGCGCGCGAGCAACAGGCGAGTCAGATCGGGATTGTGCGCGATGCCGGCGGCGCCGTACAGCACGCCCTCCCATTCGGGCTCGGGCTGGTGATCGTTCTCGAACCAGCCGGCGTTGGGGTCGGCGCCCGCATCGAGAAGTGCCTCCGCAGCGCGCAGGAATGCATCCGAGCGCGCTACATCGAGGCGCAGGTAGCGCGAAAAGCAGAGGTGTGTGAGCGGATCCCAGTCATATGGGCCACCCTTGGCGGTTGCGCTCGATGCATCGGAGGCAATAAAGCGTCGGACCGCGATGTCATCGCCTAGAATTGCTGCTGTGTGGATGCATGCGTCCGCGATTTCGGGGTGCGCAGCAAGGATGGCATTGGCTTGTTCGAGTGTTCCGGAGCTGTGGGCGTCGCGCGGTGGGCACGCTGCGACGATGAAGGCTGCGAGCGGATCGTTCGTGGTCATGGTGGTGCGTGGTCTAGTGAGAGTCCAGCACCATCAGGATGAGCAGCACAGGCAGGTAGATAACGGACGTAAGGAAGAGTCGCCTGGCATCGACCAGTGTCCGCTTGAAGGCGAGTCGTACGGCCATGAAGACGAACAGGGCACCGAGGACGAGCGCGCCGGCGAAGTAGTACGGTCCGCTGATTCCTGCGAGAGTGGGCAGGAGGCTCGTGGGTACGATCGCGAGTGCGTAGAGGAAGGCCTGGCGACCCGTGCGAAAGCCATCGTGGTCCTGGAGCGTGAGCATCTTGAAGCCGCCGCGCTGGTAGTCTTCGCGGTAGATCCACGCGAGGGCGAGGAAGTGCGGGATCTGCCAGAGGAAGAGGATCCAGAAGAGCGACCATGCGCCGGGGCTGAGGGGAGCGCCGGAAGCGGTCCAGCCGGCGAGGATCGGGAGTGCGCCGGGAACTGCGCCGACGAGGGTCGACAGTGATGTGATGCGCTTCAGCGGGGTGTAGATGAACAGGTAGCTGACGAGCGTTGCTGCGACGACGAGCGCGGTGAGCGGATTGACTGCGAAGTACAGCAGTGCGAGTCCGAGCACGGATAATGTCGTCGAGAAAATGACGGCTTCGCGTGGCGTGAGGCGGCCGGACGGAAGCGGCCGGCCTGATGTGCGGCGCATGAGCGCGTCCAGGTCGCGCTCGAAATATTGATTGAGTGCGCTTGCACCGCTGGCGGTGAGCGCAGTCCCGATCAGGGTCGCGAAGAAGCGCGGGAAATCGATGCTGGCGTGTGAACCGAGATAGAAGCCGGCGCCCGTGGTCAGGACGACGAGGCGGGTGATGCCGGGCTTCGTTAATTCGGTGTAGGCAGCGATTTTGACGCGGCTGGGCGCAGCCCCGACGGCCGCGGAAACGTCTACTACAGATTGCATTAGCCAATTCTACCGGAAGCCCTCGCCACTGTAAAGCTGTGGCGCGCCCGGAAGTTGCACCCCGAACCGGGCCAGTCCAGTTTCTGTCCGGCCCGGCCACTTTGCCCCGGAGACGTTCCATGCGCCTTACCGTTGGGTTTTCACTCGCTTTCGCTGTCGTATGCGGCACCGCAGACATCCTATCCGCGCAGGAGCAGGCGGGGGTCAGGGTGCCGGTACCGCCCGCTTTTCAGGCCGCGCTGAAGGCTGGGACGCGAACAGCAGACGGGAAGCCGGGCCCCGCGTACTGGCAGCAGCGTGTGGACTACCGGATCGATGCGCAGCTCGATCCGAAAACCGCTGTGCTGCAAGGCGAAGAGACGATTCGGTACCAGAACAACTCCCCAGACACGCTCCCGGGGGTGGTGATCCACCTGTACCAGAACCTGTTCAAGGCGGGAGCGTCGCGGACAGATCCGACGCCGGTCACTGCGGGGATCACGCTCGAGCGGGTTACAGTGGGCGGGAAGGAAGCTCACGAGGTGAAGATGGCGGCGCATGCTCAGGCCAGCGGCGCGGGCTACCAAATCCAGGGCACATTGATGCTGCTGAGGCTGCCCCAGCGCCTGCTCCCGCACGACAGCACGACGGTGAAGATTTCCTGGCACTATACGGTACCACCCGCTCCGGACGCGCCGCGCACGAAGCACGTTGGTTCGCAGCTTTTCCTCGTAGCGCAGTGGTATCCACAGATCGCAGTCTATGACGACGTCCACGGATGGCACACAGGTCAGTACCTGGGGACGGGCGAGTTCTACCTGGAGTACGGCAATTTCGAGGTGTCGCTGACGATCCCGGAGGGCTATGTAATCGGCGCGACGGGTGAGCTGCAGAATCCAGACGAAGTATTGACCGCAGGTGCGCGTGCGCGTTTGCGGCAAGCGGCGACATCCGATGCAGTCGTGCACATCGTCACCGAGGACAACATCACGGCGAATACGGCGACAGAGCGCGCGCCCGGTGGCGAGCTGACGTGGCGCTTCCAGGCGAGCAATGTGCGTGACTTCGCGTTTGCTGCATCGAACCGGTATCTGTGGGATGCTACGCGCGCCGTCGTACCGGATCCAGCGAGCACTGCTCGCACAAAGAACATTGTCGTGAATGCATTTTATCGCCCTGAGGCGACGAACTGGAAGGAAGCTGCGCGCTACTCGAAGCACTCGGTGCAGTTTCACGCGTCGCACTGGCATCCGTACATCTATCCGCAGATCACATCCGTCGAAGGTCCCGAAGGCGGCATGGAATACCCGATGATCGTGTTTGTCGAAGAGTATGACGATCCGAGGGAATTGTATGATGTCATCACGCACGAGATTGGACACGAGTGGTTTCCGATGATGGTCGGGTCTGATGAAAAAGAGTATGCGTGGATGGATGAAGGCGTAAACACGTACATCGAGCAGTTCGCCAACAAGGACTTCTATCCGGACTACGTTCCCTTCCAGACGGACTACGAGCGGTACCTCGGAATCGCGGGCACTGAAGACGAAGCGGAGATCATGCGCGGCGCGGATATCTTCCCGTCGGGCGAATCGTATGCTGTGGGTGCGTACTCAAAGCCTGCGGTAGCGTTACACATACTGGCATCGATCATTGGTGAAGACCAGCTGCAGAAATCACTGCAGGAATACACAAATCGCTGGCACCTCAAGCATCCGATGCCGCTCGATTTCTTTCACACTGTCGAGGCCGTGACAGGCAGGAACCTGGAGTGGTTCTGGTATCCGTGGTTCTACACGACGGTGCCGCTGGACCAATCAATCGTGGATGTGAAGACGACTGCGACGGGTGCGAGCGTGACGATCGGGAATGCCGGTGGGTTACCGGCGCCAGTGTCATTGCTTGTCACTTATGGAGGTGGAACGCAGACCGTGACGGTGCCCGCCACCGTGTGGGCGAATGGACAGAAGCGATACGTCGCGAATGTCGAATTGAAGGGCGCGTTTCAGAGCGCTGCAATCGACCCTGCGTCAATGTTTCCGGATGTGGATCGTTCCAACAATGTGTGGCCGCGGGTGCCAGTGGGGCAGTGACGATGCAGGGATTAGGGATTAGCGATTAGCGATTAGCAAAGAACTGTAGCGGTAATTTCTGCGGCGCGGGCCATCTTCAAAAAAGCCGGGGTATTTAGTTAGGCTAAATAAATATCGCGAAAATCAGGCAATAGCGGCCGGGTCTCGTCCGTCCAGGATCCGGTTTGGGTTTTCGGACATCAGGAGTCGCGCTGTCGGCTCGCCCAGGCGGTCGGTGATGCGTGCGTAGGTTTCCGCAGGTGAGACCGGGCGTGCGTCTGCGTGGTGATCGCTGCTGATCAGGGCTGCGAAGTTTTCTTCCAGCATTTTCCATCCGAGTGTTTCTACGTGCGGTCCGTAATAGCCTGTCAGGCTTCCTGCGTTCACCTGCAGGAGTGCGCCTGCATCGCGCCATGTTGCGATTTCTTTCAGCGTGACGGGCGCGCGGTCGCGGCGGAATCTTTCGGGGTGGCTGATGATCGGTTTTTTGCCTGCGGCGACGACGGTCCGGATGATGTCGGCGCAATCGAATGTGAGATCGAATCCGAATTCTATGAGTGCGTAGTCGGTGCCGCGCAGGCCGAGCTGTTTGATTGTTGCGAATGCCGTGCGTGTATTTTCGACATCGTCGGCGAGGATTTCCTGGTTGAAGAACAGCTGCGGCACGTCAGTTCGTCCGGCGAGTGCGAGTGCGAGCCTGTCGAACGCAGTTTCGAGCTCGCGAAAGCGCGCCTCGAACGCACCGGGGTCGGTGATCAGCCATGTGAATATGTGTGAGCTCGTCGCGAGTCGCGTGACGCCTTCAGCGCGCATTTGCGAGAGATACCGGATCGATTCGGCGAGCGAGCGCGAGCCATCATCGACGCCGGGCACGAGATGGTTGTGAATGTCCGCGAGCGGCGGGAGCTTGCCGTTCGGGTGTTCGGGATTGCTGCTCATGTCCATTTGCTGTCGTACAGAGCGCGTGTGATTTCTTCCTGTGCGAGCGTTGCGCCGCGTAGCACGGGCCGTTTGCCGATCCAGCGTGCGTCGAGGAAACGGGTGATCTCTGCGCGCGTGCGTTCCGCCGTCCAGTCGAGCAGCTCGGCGAGGATGTGGGCTGCGGGCGCCGCGCAGTCCTGACCATCGCACGGACCTGCACCGATGTGCGTGTGTCTGTGAAGGTCTTCCAGTGTTCTGCAGGTCTCAACGGTCACGGCGTAGCGAATCTCTGCTTTGGTTACGGCTTCCGACCTGCACACGGGTGCAAGATCGTCCGGTGTGGCGTCGCGCAGTGCATCGCGTACGCGTGAGCCGAGACGTCGCCAGATGCGTTCCAGTGCAGCGGAAGGCAGTGGGATCTCGCGGGCCAGCTGCAGGAAGTCGGGTGCGTCTTCCGCACCCGGCAGCGGACGCGTTGCTGTCGTGCAGGGTGCGGCTTTCACGCCGAGGCGCGCAATTGCGTGATCGATCGTGTCCTCGGACTGCAGCCGGAACGATGCCAGCTTGCCGCCGACGATGGACAACAGGCCGCCAACATTATCACGCGCCTCGTGGTCGAGCACTTCGTGTCTGCGTGACAGGTCATCAGCTTCGACGCCCCACTCGAACAGGGTGTTGCGCACGCCTGCCCAGGCGCGTAGCGGTCGCCATTCGCGCGCCTGCGGAATTGCTCGTGCTGCAGCTTCGATGATGTAGGCGATCTCGTCTGCATGGATGTCCATGTCGGCGACGACGGGATCGCCGTAATAATCATCATCTGTCGTGCCGACGATTGTCTCTGCGCCGTGCGGCACGAGGAACATCGTACGGCCATCGACGCCTTCCAGGATCATTCCGTAGTTCCCAATTCGGCGCTCGAATGTGACGTGCACGCCTTTGCCCGGGCGCATGGCGACTTTTGCGCCTGCCATGTCCGCGACGCGGCCCGCCCATGGTCCTGCGGCATTGATTGTGAGGCGCGCTTCGATGTCCCACTCGCGTCCATCGATGAGGTCGCGCACGCGCGCGCCGCGCACGGTCTTTCCCGAGAACAGAAGCTCGAGCGCTTCCGTGTGTGCGAACAATTGTGCGCCGGCTTCGCGTGCGTCGAGTGCATTCAGCGCGGCGAGACGAAACACATCGCATCCCCACTCGTCGAGAGTCAGTGCACCGATCGCCTCCGGCGAAAGTCCGGGTTCGATGCGGTGTGCCTCTTCTGCATCGAGGCGCGCGTGCCGCAGTCCGCCTTTCCGCTTCGCGTGTGGATCGTACGCGGCGAGGAGTGCTTCGGATGCTTCGTTGAAGAAGCGATGTCCTGAAAAGAGCGGCCACAGGAATGGAATGCGCCAGGTCACGTGTGGTGCAATCCGGCGGATGTGGCCCGCGTCTTCGGAAGAAATGCGCGTTGTCGGGATATCGTAAAGCAGATAGCGCAGGCCGCCGTGGACCATGCGCGTCGATGATCCGGTGGTGCCTGCGCCCCAGTCTTCGCGTTCGACGAGCGCGACGCTCAGTCCGCGCAGTGCAGCATCGCGCGCAGCGCCGGCGCCGTTGATGCCGCCGCCGATGATCAGCAGGTCATAGATCACTGAGGCGACATCAAGTGGCGGGGCGTGGCGCGGTAGCAACGTCGTACACGACGCGGCCACCCACGACGGTCAGCACGGGTTTTGTCTGCAGAATCTGTTCTGCTGGTATCGTCAGCAGGTCGTGATCCCAGATGACGAAATCCGCGAATCGGCCGGGCTCGAGCGTGCCCTTTACGTCTTCCTGAAACTCGCCGTACGCGCTCGCTGCCGAGTACAGTCGAATGGCTTCTTCCCTTGTCAGTTTTTGCGAGGGCAGCCAACCGCCTGCGGGGGTGCCGGGTTTGTCGCGGCTCATGCGCGTGACTGCGCTGTACAGGCCCTGCACGGGCTGAATCGGCTCGACGTCGAAGTCGGTTCCGAAGATGACGTGCGCACCTGCATCGAGCAGCTTGCGCCATGCGTATGCGCCTTCTTCCGCGCGTTCCCTGCCGATGCGTGTTTCTACCCAGCGCATGTCGCTCGTCGCGTGTGTGGGCTGCATGCTTGCAATGACACCGAGCTGCTTGAAGCGTGGGATATCGGCCTGGTCGACAACCTGTGCGTGCTCGATGCGATGGCGCGCATCGCGCCGTCCGTTTGCATTTTCAGCCCGCTCGATTGCATCGAGTGCCATGCGGTTTGCGGCGTCGCCAATTGCGTGGATGGCGACTTGCAGGCCATTGGCGTCCGCGAGTGCAACAAGCGAGTCGAGTGTTGCGGGCGCAATGCGCGCGATACCGCGTGTTGAAGCGTCGTCGCTGAAAGGCTCGAGCATGTATGCAGTGCGCGAGCCGAGCGTGCCATCGGCATACGCTTTCATGAGACCGAGGCGCAACCAGCTGTCACCGAATGGAGCGCGCATGCCGAGCCGCTTGAAGCTTTCGATGTTCGGGCGATTGAGTGGCACCCAACCGTACACGCGCACAGACAATTTCGCGGAATCGCGGAGCGCCTGGAAGACGCGCACGTCGGCGGGATCCACGCTGGTCTGAATGCTGGTGACGCCGGTGCTCGCGGCGGCCTGCAGTGCGGCGGCAATGCCGCGTTGCAGCTTGTCGGTCGTTACTGCGGGGATAAGCTTCGTGACGATGCCGTTTGCGTTCTCTTTCAGAATGCCTGTTGCGTCGTGCGTTGCCGGATCGCGCACGATGGCACCGCCCATTGGGTCTTTGGTTGCCGAAGTAATGCCTGCGAGCTGTAGTGCTCTGGTGTTCGTCCAACCGGTGTGACCGTCAACGCGGCTGAGATAGACTGGGTGGTCACCGGCCGCGCGATCGAGAATGGCTTTGGTTGGCCAGCCATCCCTGCCGAGCTCGGAAGCCGGCAGGCGCGTCTGGTCCCAGCCGCCACCGGTGATCCACTCGCCGGGAGCCGCTTTCAGTGCGGCAGCGTGAACGCGGCGTTCGATTTCAGCGAGCGACGTCGTATTCAACAGATCCACATCGAGCATACCGACGCCGCCGTTGGCGAAGTGCAGGTGCGCGTCGTTCATGCCGGGTGTGACGAGCTGTCCACGGAGATCGATGATGCGCGTGCCTGCGCCTGCAAGCGGAGCGATTTCAGCATCGGTACCGATCGCGATCATTTTGCCATCGCGCACCGCTGCCGATGAGACGATTGTGTTGCGCGTGTCCGCGACGAATATTTTGCCGTTGCGCAAGACGATATCCGCGAAGCCGGGCGAGGCGGACTGAGCTGCCAGTGGCGCGCTCCAGAGAATTGTGAGGAGCGCCAGTGCAAGGTAGTTTCTGATTCTGGACATAGTCTGTGCTCCCGTTGCTGCGCAGGTAGGATCCTGCTGAAATCGACTGCATCACCGGTGTCGTGGCAAGGGCACGTTGCCTGCGCGGAGTGCGCTGATGACCACGCACACGACAACCTGCCTCAAAATCCCCGGGCAGTCGAGGCTGCCGCGCAACGCTGACCCCTGGCCTTGCTCGTGCCGTAGCTTCTCTCGATCTTGCAGGCACACCCGAATCGAGAGACACGAATGCTTGTCCGAAAGTATGGCACGCGGATCGAAAGCGTAGATCCGAATTTCGATCCCAATGCGATAACGGAAATCGCGTGGCGGCGGAATTCTGCGTTCCAAATGCCCGCTGATGAATTTCTGGCTTCATACACCCGCGTCAGCGAGCACCTGGTGGCTGCGCAAAGCGAGGCTCCGGTACAGCGCGATGCGCAGAATCTGATATTGGAGAGACTGCTCGAGCAGATTCGTGCGCTGGATGGCGGGCTGGCCGACAACGAAGTCCTGCTGTTCGAGAACGAGCCGGCAAAGGACTATCCGCGCGAGCACGAAAAGCAGGAAGGCATCATCGTCAACGGACAGAACCGTCTGTACTTCCGTCGTCATGTGGATCCGCCACTCCGCTTCGGGCTTTATCGCCTTGTCGAAACGTCTTCATCCACCTGATGTCCGATCTGCCGGCACCCTACCAGCGAGTTGAGGGCATACCCTATGAGCTGGTCGTGCTGCCGGAGGCGCGCGAATGGGCGGAGGGTGCTGCGGGCACGGGGACGCTGCACGGCTATGCATCGCACCAGCCGGATGCGCGCGCGCTGCATGGACGCGGATTGAGTTACAGCGTTGCAGGCCCCAACGAGATGCGATATGTGGTGCGGCACTATCACCGCGGCGGCGCCATCGCGCACGTGATGCATGACCGTTACCTGCGCGCCACAAGCACGCGCCCCGGGCGAGAGCTCCTTGCCAGCGATGGTGCGCGTGCGCGCGGAGTCCGCACTCCAGCCGTTGTCGCGTACGCGATCTATCCCGCAGGCATTTTCTATCGCGCCGATATTGTGACCGTGGAAGTTCCGCGCGCGCACGATCTGGCCAACGAGTTGTTCCAGACGGAGCGAGCGGCTCAGCACAGAATCGATGCGTGTGTTGCAGCCGGAAGGCTTTTGCGCGACATCGCAGACAAGGGTCTTTTGCATCCGGATGCGAACATCAAGAACGTACTCATTCAGAGCGACTCGCACGGCGTGCGCGCCTGGATCCTCGACCTCGATGGCGCCCGTGTCGTCGACAAGGCTTCGACTGCACAGGGGGCGCGAATGATAGCGCGCTTCGAGCGTTCGCTGGTGAAGTGGGAGCGCAAGTCGGGGCGAGCGCTGTCGCCGGAAGAGCGACGCGTTCTGTTCACAGCGGCAAAAGGCGAGGATTGATGGCGTCGGAGCGGCTGGACGTCGGAACCCCGCGCGAGATCCTCATCGTGATGCTGAGCGCGCTTGGCGATGCTGTGCATGTGCTGCCTGTTGCGAACGCGTTGCGGCGCGCCTTTCCGCAAGCGTGTATCACCTGGGTCATCCAACCTGTACCGTATGCACTTGTCGCGAGTCATCCTGCGATCGATGAGTTCATCATTTTCAGACGACAGCGCGGAATGCGTGCGCTCAGCGCGTACGCAGATCTACGACGACGGTTTGCGGGACGGCATTTTGATCTCGTGCTGAATCTTCAGGTTTATCTGAAGGCTGGGCTGATTACGGCGCTCGCTCCGGCAGACATCAAGCTGGGATTCGATCGTGCGCGTGCTCGCGATCTCAATTGGCTGTTTACGACGCACAAGATTCCGTCACAGCCGACAGGCCACGTACAGGACCAGTATTTCGAGTTTCTGGAGTACATCGGTGTCAACCCGGATCCCGTCGAGTGGCGGATCACGCTGAGCGTTGTCGAGAAGGAAGCGCAAGAAGCATTTTTCTCGCGCATTGACCGTGCTGTGTGCGCAATCGTAGTGGGGACCAGTAAGTCCGCGAAGAACTGGGCGCCGGAGCACTATGCACGTCTCATTGAGCACATCGATGCGGATTTCGGCATGCAATGTGTGATGGTAGGCGGACCGTCGAAAATCGAACGTGATGCTGCGGAGGACATTGCTACACTGACACGCGCGCCGGTCATCAACTCCCTGGGCGATGACATTCGAAGGCTGGTGTACCTGCTGGCTGGCAGTGCGCTGGTGGTGAGTCCTGATACGGGGCCGCTGCACATTGCGCGCGCTCTCAATGTGCCGGTCGTTGGTCTGTATGGATACTCAAATCCGAAACGCTATGGACCGTACCGTCGCTTCACAGATTTGATTGTCGATGGATACGCTCGCGTGCCGGGCGAGCAATATGGCCCATCGATGGAGTGGCGGAAGGATGGGATGGCACGAATTACGGTCGAGATGGTGCTCGATAAAGTCGCGCTGGCGGTAAAGAAGTACACGAATAAATTCGACTAAGACTTCGCACGTCAGCGCGCGGTCGTTCGCTTTTCCCGCCACGGTGCGCTCATTACATGGCCGCGCCCGACGGCAAAATACAGGGCGAAAACTGCAGCAATCAGACAAATCACTACTGCGATAAGTGATGCTTCCGGTCCGAACGCTCCGCCGGAGATGAGCTCCGCGCCCTGCAGGCGGCTTTGCAGGAGCCCGTCGACGCGGTTGCCTGAGACTGCAGCACCGAAGATTGCGCCCTGCGTGAAGTTCCATGCGAAGTGAATCCCGATTGCAAACCACAGTCTACGTGTCAACATGAATGCAGCGCCGAGCAGCACGCCAGCTTCGAGCGCAATGGCTGCGCTACTGACGAACGTCGCGTTCGGGTTCATTGCATGCGCTGCACCGAACAGTATTGCCGAACATGCGAGCGCGATCCACGTGCCGAGGCCTTCTTCGAGAATTCGGAAGATGATGCCGCGGATCAGGACTTCTTCGCCGAACGCTGCGCCGGCGGCCGCAAGAGCCGGCGCAATTGTAACTATCCACGAGTTTGTGCCGGTTACGCGGTAGCTGCCGAGAAGCGCAAGAATTCCAATCGTCGTACTGAAGAGAAGGGCACCGAGTGCGACGCCCAATGCGATTTCGCGCGCCGCCTGCGGACCTTCGAGCTCTGTGACGCTCCGTTTTTCGACGAGCTTCACGTACAACGCGTACGCGAAGTAGATCAATGAGATCGCGACTACCGTGAATATTGCGTTGCGTACGATGGGTGAGACGACGGTCGGACTGAGCACAGTTGCATCCAGTCGTTTCATCAAAACGCGCAGCAGATTGTTCGGGACGCTCACCATCACGAGCGCAATGATGAGTCGGACCGGCGCCATGATGGGACGACGGAGCAGCGGCGTTTGCGGTGCGCCTGACGCTACTGTCTCCGAAGTGGCCAGCGTGGCGGACGCGGTGTTCATATCGCGTTCGTCAGAATTCTTCCACATGCGACACGTCCTGGTTCGGGTGCCGTCACCGTACCGTCACTGCTGTCGAACGTCAGAATGCACGGCAGCTCGCCGGGATGTGCGAGGCGCAGCAGAACGTAGCCGATTCCTGCCTTGCCCTGGAATAGCGTCTGGTCGATGGTCCCGGGTGCCGCGCGAAGAGCACTCCGGAAGCGCCCGGTCGTCGCCCGGGCGAGTGTGTCTGCGCTTCGCGCGTGCGCTGCGGCAATCACGTCCTGGCGTCCCAGCGAAATTCCCGCCGCGAGCAGTATATCGACAATACCAAAGTTGCCGCAGCAAATCGAGTCCGGTCTATCGATCCCGATCGAGCGCACAGTTTCGAGCGCGGCGCTCACCTGGCGGTCTGTTTTCACTGAGGTCCGGCTGATGGTGCCGAGGCGTGCCAGAAGAATACCCGGCGCACCGTGGCACCACGACTCGCCGTGGTGGTGAGCTTTATTCGTGTGGCCGTCCGCGCGCAGGTCTTTCCAGTTGCAGGCAGTATCGTCGAACTGACTATCCTCGTATTCGATCGCTTCGACGGCTGCCTCCAGAAACACTTCCTCCCCCGTCGCGGCGTGCAGGCGCGACAGCGCGAGTGCTATGCCCGAGCTGCCGTGCGACATGCCTGTGAGGCGCGCGCCGAGCGTGCGCCACGTGCGCAGTCCGCCACTCGCAGTCTCGCGCTGCGCGACCAGGTGCTGGCCGCATGCGCGTGCACGCTCGAGCAATCGATCGGACGGCCGCATTCGATGGACTGCCATGAGGGCGAGGGCTGCGCCGGCAGCACCGTAGAGCACATCGAAGTGGCGGTCCCTGGCGATGAGCTCGGGCGCGATCGATTCGGCAGCGATTTCAGCGTAGTCGATCAAACGCTCATCGTCGAGCTGTCGGCCGCAGTGCGCGAGTGCATACGCGACGCCTGCGACGCCTTCGGCGAGAC
>JBBQYT010000012.1:0-12078 GCA_038208385.1 Longimicrobiales bacterium
CGCACGCGTGCTGCCGCGGGTAAGACCGACAATCGTGCCACGCGCTTCCGCATCCCAGTGCGGCGCGCCGAGACCGACAAAGGCCGGAACAAAGTAGACGCCATCGTTGGAGTCCAGCGATGCTGCGAGCCTTTCCGTCTCATCGGCGCGATTGATGATGCCGAGACCATCGCGCAGCCATTGTACTGCGGCGCCCGCGATGAACACGGAGCCTTCCAGGGCGTAGGCAGGATCGCCGTTCGCGCCGCATGCGATTGTCGTCAGCAGGCCGCACCGTGACATTACGGGCTCGCTGCCCGTGTGCATCAACAGGAACGCGCCCGCGCCGTACGTGTTCTTGGCCATGCCGGCGCTCCAGCATCCCTGCCCGAACAACGCAGCCTGCTGATCGCCTGCGACGCCTGTGATTGGAATCTCTGCGCCGAACAAATCTGCATCCGTGAGACCGAAATTGCCGCTCGAGAAGGATACTTCCGGCAACACACTGCGCGGAACATCGAACAGCTCGAGCATGTCTGCGTCCCACTCCTGCTTGCGCAGGTTGTACAACAGCGTGCGCGAAGCGTTTGTCGGATCCGTCGCGTGCACGCGTCCGCCCGTCAGCTTCCAGATCAACCACGTGTCAATCGTGCCCGCGGCGAGTTTTCCGGCAGCAGCGCGTGCGCGTCCATCGGGGATGCGATCCAGGATCCACGCGAGCTTTGTCGCCGAGAAGTAGGGATCGAGCAACAGGCCCGTGTGCTCGCGCACCTGCTCCTCTACCCCATCGTCTTTCAGCTCACGGCAGCGAGCTGCCGTGCGACGGTCCTGCCACACGATTGCCGGATGCACCGGCTCGCCGGTTTTGCGGTCCCACACGACGATGGTTTCGCGCTGATTGGTTATGCCGATAGCTAACGGTTGTATGGGATCGCGGCTGCGCGTGGATTTCGATGTGGGGCGAAGCGCTTCGCGGGCGACCTTGAGCGTGACGTCCCAGATCTCGGTCGCGTCATGCTCGACCCAGCCGGGCTTCGGGAAATGCTGCGTGAACTCGGAGTATGCGCGGCCGCGTACTTTGCCTTTTTGATCGATGAGCAGGCACGTGGTTCCGGTTGTGCCCTGATCGATGGCGAGGACGGCGTTCACTGGGGAGTGGCGCCCAACTCCTGCGCGATTGTCGTGGCCTCGCCGTGCACCTTGCATGCGATGGTTGCCGGCGCCTCTCCCGAATCGCGCAGCTGCGCGGCAAGGTCCTGGAGACGTTGTATGTCGGCGCTGCCGGCGCGCAATGCAGTTCGCAGCATCTCGGCGGTGCGCGTCAGGCGCGTGTTGAACTCGAACTTGTCGAGTCCTGTCGCCTGCGCGAGATCAAGCGCGAGCGCCATCGCGGCCAGGCCGCGACCCGTGTTCTTTGGAATGTCGCTCATATAGTGAAGCGCATCGGCTGCATCCGATGCGCTTCGAATCCTGAACGAGCTCGATTGTGATGTGGTGGTCGATCGAATCAATTCGATGACCTTGCCATCATCGGACCAGCGAACGTTGCTCATGCGAGTCTCTCGAATCCGCTGAAGTTGTACGCCCAGCCGAGCGATCGGAACAACGTGAGCATGCGCGTGATCGGCAGGCCCATGACCGCGAAAAAATCGCCTTCAATTCGCTCGACGAGCGTGGCACCGTAACCCTGGATGCCGTACGCGCCGGCCTTGTCCATGGGTTCACCCGTGGCAATGTACGCGCGCGCCGCTTTCTCGTCGAATGGCCGGAACGTCACGACAACGCTTTCGACAGCGCTCTCAATGCGGCCATCGGGGCCACGCACGGCGATTGCGGTTTCGACGCGATGACGACGGCCCTGAAGCTTCATCAGCATTGCGACGGCGTCCTCGACATCCCTGGGCTTGCCCATCACCTCGCCGCCCGCAACGACGACGGTGTCACTCCCGATCACGAGAGCGTCGAGGTGGTCAGCTGCCACCTTTTCGACCTTCTCACGGGACAGACGCTCGGCGTGCGGACCGGGCAACTCCCCTTTGCGGTAGGTCTCATCGATGTCTGCGGGGATGATGTCGAACTGCAGGCCGAGCATCCCGAGAAGCTGCGCGCGCCGCGGAGACTGCGAGGCGAGAATCAGCCCTGGTTTTGTCGGCGTTCCAGCGACTGTCTTTTTGCGACGAACGGGCGCTACACCTGCGCGTTTCGAAGTCGCCATCAGCGTTCCAGCAGTAGTGTTACAGGACCGTCATTCACCAGGTCGACCTCCATCATAGCGCCGAACTCTCCGGTCTCGACGGGGCCGGGAGCCAACTCGCGCAGCAGCTCTATGAATCGATTGTACAACGGAATTGCGATGTCCGGCTGTGCAGCATCAATGAAGCTCGGGCGTCTGCCCTTGCGCACATCGCCGTACAAGGTGAACTGGCTGACGACGAGGAGTGAACCGCCAACATCGCCGAGCGCGAGGTTCATCTTATCGTCCGCATCTGCGAAGAGACGCAGCCCGATGATCTTTTCAGACATCCAGCGGAGCGTCTCTTCGGTGTCGGTTGGCGCAAACCCGACGAGCAGTGTGAAGCCGCGCGCAATTTTACCTGCAACGCGACCTCCGATTCGTACTTCAGCCTTGCTCGTGCGTTGCAGAACGACTCTCACGAAATCGGATCAGGCTATGTGAAGGTCATGATTGGCGCAGCGGTGGTCCGCATCGCCGCGCAGGTGGTTCACCGCCTGGCTACTATTACTCAACCGTAACTGACTTGGCCAGATTGCGCGGCATGTCCACGTTCGCGCCGCGCATCACCGCGACGTGATACGCGAGCAGCTGGAGCGGCACGGTCGCAAGAATCGGCGTCAGGATGTCGATCGTCTGGGGGATCGGAATCAGGTGATCAACCAGCTCGCTCATCTCCGTGTTGCCCTCCGTAACGACTGCGATGATCCGGCCGCCGCGCGCTTTTACTTCCTGCACGTTCGACATGACCTTGCTGTAGACGGCGTCATTCGGCGCGATGATGACGACCGGCATGTTCTCATCGATCAGCGCGATCGGGCCATGCTTCATTTCAGCAGCGGGCAGGCCCTCCGCGTGGATATAGCTGATTTCCTTCAGCTTCAGTGCGCCCTCGAGCGCCGTCGGGAAGTTCACGCCGCGGCCGAGATACAGGAAGTTGGGCGCATGGACGTACGTGCGTGCCAGCTCGCGGATCGCGTCGTTGAGCTCGAGAATCTGCTCCACCTGGTCGGGCAGCTGCTTCAATGCATGAATGATCTCGCGGCCCTGCAAAATCGACATTGTGCGGAGACGCGCCATCGCAATCGTGAACAGCGTGAGCGAAATGATCTGGCTCGTGAACGCCTTCGTCGATGCAACACCGATCTCCGGGCCTGCATGGATGTACATACCGCCGTCGGCTTCTCGTGCGATTGTCGAGCCGACTGCATTCACAATGCCCATCACCATCGCGCCGCGCTGTTTTGCTTCGCGCATGGCGGCCAGGGTGTCGGCAGTCTCACCGGACTGCGAGATGACAATTGCGAGTGTGTTCGGACCAATCACTGGATTGCGATAGCGGAACTCGGACGCGTACTCGACTTCGACAGGAATGCGCGCGAACTCCTCGAGCATGAACTCGCCAATCAGAGCGGCGTGCCATGATGTGCCGCACGCCATGATGACGATGCTTTCGACCTTGCGAAGCTGCTCCGATGACAGGTTCAGTCCGCCGAGCTTTACATCGCCTTCCTCTTCGAGCAGACGGCCACGCATCGTGTTCCGCAGTGTAGCAGGCTGCTCGAAAATTTCCTTCATCATGAAGTGATCGTGTCCGCCTTTTTCGATGGCGTCCAGGTCCCATGAGATCAGGTTGACCTTCTTCTCGACGCTATCGCCATCAAACAGCGAGAACGTCTCGTAGCCCTGCGGAGTCAGCACGCCCATCTCGCCGTCATCCAGGTAGATCACCTGACGCGTCTGTGCGAGCACAGCTGCAACATCGCTCGCGACGTAGTATTCGCCGTCCTTGCCAATACCGATCAGCAACGGGCTTCCCTTGCGTGCTGCCACGATCTTGCACGGCTCGCGGCTGCTCATGATCGCAAGACCGTACGTGCCTTCGACCTGGCGAAGCGCTGCACGGACCGCCTCCTCCAGCGAGCCGTCGTATGCCTCTTCGATCAGATGGGCCACGACCTCGGTGTCCGTGTCCGTCACGAATTTATGGCCAAGCGACTCCAGCTTCTGCCGGAGCGTACTCGCGTTCTCGATAATGCCGTTGTGGACGACGGCAAAATCGCCCGTACAATCGATGTGCGGGTGGGCATTCACATAGTTCGGCGCTCCATGCGTGGCCCACCGGGTATGCGCGATGCCGCAGGTGCCCTTGGGCTCGCCGCCGTTCCGGAGCGTCTTCTCGAGCTCCGAAATCTTGCCGACAGCCTTCCGGGTCTCGAGGTGGCCATTGACCGAAATGGTGATGCCGGCCGAGTCATAGCCGCGATACTCGAGTCTGCGGAGGCCCTCCAGGAGGAGAGGCACTGCCGGACGATTACCTATAAATCCTACGATACCACACATTTAGCTCTTCCGGAGTTTCCTGGAAATGATGTCGTTTTATATCGCGTATTCGTAGCAACTTCCCTGCCGGGGGCTACGAATCGTTCCTGTGTACCCCGATCCTGTTCCTAATATCCATGGGCGTTCAAATACTCTCTCGGCGTTCCAATACATTTTTTCACCGCGGAAGACGCGGGAGACGCGGAAGAAGCAACGGAATGAAAATGCATTATCTAAATCCGTTTCCGCGTCTTCCGCGGTGAAAAAATTTTAACGGGGCAAATCCCTCAGGTAGCCGGCCGGCGCGGCAGCCCAATTTGATATTCTTTGGGCGGCTCTGTCCCCATCAGATATCGAACGAAGTAATCCCACCTCTTACGTACCATGTATGGCTCGCTGCCGAAGCCGTGGTTGCGGTTCGGGAGCGGTAGGACGTCCACGTCCCTGCCGGCCTTGATCAGCTCATTGATGACAATCAGCGAGTTGTACGGCGGCACGTTGTTGTCCATCGTGCCGTAGGCGATCAGGAGGTGGCCTTTCAGGTTTTTTGCGAGCGACTGGTTGGCCTGGTCGTCATAGTTGGTTGTGCCGTTGGGGCCGTGCGTGAGTAGGCCCTGGTAGCGCTCGCCCCAGTCGTCTTCGTAAAGGCGGTTGTCGTGGTTGCCCGCCTCTGAAATTCCGACTTTGAAGAAATCCGGATAGCGGAACATCGCATCTGCGGTGGCGTAGCCGCCGCCTGAGTGGCCGTAGATACCGGCGCGCTCGAGGTCGATCCACGGATATTTCTGCGCGAGCTGCTTCATGCCTGCGATCTGATCCGGGAGTGTGTTGTCACCCATGTCAGCGTAGTAGGCATCATGGAAGGATTTCGACCGCATGTTGGTGCCCATGCCATCGAGCTGGATGACGACGAAGCCCAGCTCTGCGAGCGCTCGTGCGTCGCCGCGCGCGGGTGAGAAAATGCGACTCCCGACGCTGCCAGTTTGCGGGCCCGGATAGATGTTGTTGACGATGGGATACTTCCTGGACGGATCGAAGTTTGTCGGACGATACATGAGTCCGTACAGGTCGGTTTTGCCGTCGCGTGCCTTCACCGTGATGGGAGTCGGCGGTGTCCAGCCTGTTGCGAGCAGGCGCGTGATGTCGGCCTTCTCGAGGTTGGAGATGAGCTTGCCGTCGGCATCGCGCAGGACAGTCGTTTGCGGGACATCCGGACGCGAGTAGCTGTCCACGAAGTATTTGCCGTCAGGCGATAGCGTCACCTCGTGGTCCGCATCCTCGGGCGTCAGCAGCGCCACGGTTTTGCCATCGAAGCTCGCGCGATAGAAATGGCGGAAATAGGGATCGCGTCCTGCTTCGCGACCCGAAGCCGTGAAATACACCATGCGACTTTTTTCGTCGACGTGCAGCATCTGCAGCACCGCGCCATCGCCCGGCGTGATCAGGTTTTTCACCTGGCCACTGCGCAGGTCGTACAGATACAGGTGCGCCCAGTTGTCGCGCTCGGATGGCCAAATGACCTCGTTCGTCCCCGTCATCGCATGCCAGTTCGCGCGCCCCTCGCCGCTCTCGTACTGCGTCTTGACGGTCTCTTGAAAAACTTCGCGCACAGCGCCCGTTGCAGCATCGGCGACGCGGAATTTCTCGTTCTTGTGATCACGTGATGTCGACACGAAGATGAGCTGCGATGCATCCGCACTCCACTCGACGTCCGCCCACTCGCCACCGCGACAGGCGACGTGATCGCACAACGTCGAGCGATGTGCGTCCGGCGGAATCTGCAGCTTGATGACCTTCGCGTTGTCGACATCGATGATGAGGCGCGTGATCATCTGGATGACGCTGTCGCCGGGAAGCGGGTACTTCCACTGCTCGAGTTTGGGATGTCCCAGCTGCGTGTTGACGAGGTACATCTCGCCGACGTTGCGCTCGTCCTGCTGGAATGTTGCAATCTTCCGGGAGTCGGGAGACCACAGCAGAATCGGACTATCGCTCTTTGTCCAGCCCGCGTTGTCGGTCGCGTAGCCGTCGTCTTTTATGCCGTCCGTCGTGAGCTGTGTCTCTTTGCCGCTCCCGACTTCGCGCACCCACAAATTGAAGTTGCGAATGAATGCAACGCGACTTCCATCCGGTGAAAGCACAGAATTACGCGATGCGACAGGTGGCTTGCGACGATCCGCCGTGCAGCGGGTGCCTGCGACATCGCACGTGAACGAGCGTGCCCCGACATCGAACTGGATCGATTGTCCGGCCTGCTGCAGATCGAATTGCGAAAATGGCAGGTGAAACGCTTCGTAGGTCGTGTCGGCGGCGGCGGTGGAGAGCGCTGCTGCGAGCTTGCTCTGATCGAATGCCCGCACGCGCGTCCTCTTCACTGGATCGACGAGTACGTACTCGAACCCTTCGGGAATCGCGTTGCGGTACCAGAGCCTGTCATCGACGAGCCACGTGGGACGCACATTGGCGCCATACACGAGCGGCCCGGTGCCGGGGGCGAGGTATCGCTCGGCGCGGGCGTAGTCGGTGGACGTGATGGGCTGACCGGCCTGCTGCGCCTGGGCGGGACTCGAAAGGGCTAGCGTCGCAAGGAGGAAGAGAATGTCTTGCCTCATAAAATACCTGTTTCAGCTGAAGAATGGACACAGCGGATCGGGCCAAAATGCCGGACCCGGGTGCGCGCGGCAACTCTCGGGGGATGAATGGTGGTTGTGCGGGGCGGCTTCAACGGCGTTGTGGGTGGTGGGTGGCGTGTGCGGGTAACTTCTTACGGCGTTGTGGGTGGTGGGTGGTGTGTAGCTTGGGCGGGTAACTTCCTACGGCGTTGTGGGTGGTGGGTGGTGGGTAGCTTGGGCGGGTAACTTTCTACGGCGTTCGGATTGCCCTGGCCCAGACCGCTTTGTGGTCGCTGGCGTGATGAACGTTCGTCACTGTGCCTGACGCGGCGCTGTCCGGCAGTGCGAGTCCTTTCAGGAAGATGTGGTCCCACCTTCCGAGCGGTGTGGTGCGCGGGCCGTGCTCCGTCGTCCAGATGTATCCGCGGTCTCGTGCGATGTGACCGACGCTGTGGTTGTTCATGTCGCCGCCAATGATAACGCGCGGATGCTTGTCCGCATCGGCGAGGATTGCGCGCAGCTGGTCGCCGCGCGAGCCGGGCCAGATGTTGACGAAAGTGGCGAGGTGTGCGGAGTAGACGCGTATGGGTGTGTCGCCGACGCGAACCGTCGTTGCTGTTGCGATACGCTGCGAGCCGTTGAACAGCGCGTTGTGCGGGAGGATGATCTTGGCGTCTTCGACGATGGCCCAGTGCGTGAGGACGGCATTGCCGAAGTCGCGGTGCGTGTTGCTGCGGAGGACCGCCGGGTAATACACGTACGACATGCCGAGCGCCTCCGCGATGCGCTTTGTGCCCGGCTCGTCCATCTCCTGCAGCAGGACGATGTCGGCGTCGCGCATTGCGGGATCCGTCGTCAGCACGGCGATGGTGCTGTCGATCTGCTGCGCGAACTTGATGTTGAATGAAACGATGCGCAGTGTGTCGACACCTGCGTGAGCGCTCGTCCGTGCGACTGCCGTTTCCGAGTAACGCGGCGCGACGCGATCGACGTAATTGCGCTTTATCCCGCTGCATCCTGCAACAACACCCAGGACTACGAACAGCACAGCGTGTCGCGTTAATCGCATGCGAGCGCTAGCGAATCAGATACCACTTCGTCTGTGGCGGACGCACCCACTCGTATCCGTTATCTGTCAGATAGGCATCGTCTTCAAACGGAATTGTAAGCTCCGCATTGTTCCACTCGGGCACGTGCGTCGTCGCACTCAATTCGATCGACCGGTACGAGCCCACGCGCAGCTTGCTGCCATTGTCGTTGATCGGACCCGTGCCGATCACGCCGTTCCGCGCATTGATGTTTGCGCCCACGCCGTGACCGTGATTGCCGATCGGATGCGAATACAACGCCGGCGTGAAGCTCAATCCCTTCAATTTGTCGAGCGCAGCAAGCGCGACTTCGTTGCCGGTCATTCCGGGCCGTGCGGAGGTGCGCACAGCTTCGAGTGTAAGCCAGCCATTGTGCAGGGCTGTCTTCATTCCTGGTGATGCATCCGTCTCGCCGTCGCGCAAAATGTAGGCGACTTTCTGCCAGTCACTTGCGAGTCCGATGTAATTGAAGCCGCAATCGAGGTGGATGACATCCCCTTTCTGGAAGACGTAGTCATTCGGGGCGGGATGCACATACGCAATCGCCTTACCTGTCTTTGCATCGAAGCGCTGCACGGCGGTGTGGATCTGGAACCATGGCGTTGCGCTGATGCCGAGTGATGCGATCTGCTGGTTGAACCACCACATGAGGTCTTCCGCCGTCGTGACGCCTGGCGTTACGACTTCATTGGACAAAGCGCGCTGCGCGAAGATGTCCGTGGCGAGGACGAGTTTGCGGTACTGTTCGAGCTCTTCGGGCAGCCGCGTGTCGAGATAATCCTCGATCAATGGCGAGGCGGACACAAAGCGTGAAGTCGCCTCGGGACCCATCGCCTTCGACAAATACAGATACGAATCATGCGTCAGCCCGCTGTCCTGTCCGCGGTCCCCGCCATAGTTCAGGGCAATCGTTTTCGGCTGATACTGGTTGTAAAGCGCCTTCATCGTGGCGCCCAGATCGCCGCCCGGAAAACCCTCGAAAAGGCCCGCATACGAGAATGATGGCCGCGAATAGCTTCCGAACGCCTTCAGACCTGCATCGCCGGCATCAATGAATACATGGATGTCGCGCCGACCCGTATAGGACATTGGCGGTGCGACATACTCGGTGAGCGGATCGGGATGAAACTCCTCGTTGACGATGACCCACATGCTGACGTTGTTCTTGCGCATCATCGGGAGCAGCGCCGCATGGCGCTTCTTCACCCACTCGCGGCGCATGTTGAACTGATCGCGCATGTCGAGAAACTTCGGCAGCGCAGGCACAATACGCCCGTCGAACATCTCGACGGAGCCGTCGGTGCGCTTGTGCCAGGAGAGTGTCGCTTTCCGCGAAGGCGAGTCGGTTTGCGCCTCGAGAAGTGAGGGGCCCACGCTGAGCGCGGCCACGAGGAACGACAGGCGCCAGAGTTTTCGCATTGGAGCACTCTCCAGAGAGTTGGATCGGTGCGACAGGGGTTTGATCGGATACACGCAGCGAAAGTACGCTATGGACCTGCGCGATTCAACGATCTGTGCGAAATTCAATGCAAGGGCGTGACAAATGCAACGCCTGGAGCCGGCCACACGCCGCTGACCTCCCCTGCGACGAAGGTTCGACTATGGCTATCAGACTCAATTCACGGGCGCTCGCCCACGCAAAGCAAATGATACGCGACGGCAAAGTGGTGAACGACGAGCGCGATGCGTGGAGCGAGCACAAGGCAAGCGCCGCCAAAGAGGATGAGTTCATCCGTAATCACGGGTTCTTCGACTACGGCAAATGGTATCTCGGACTCGACGACGAAAAAGACCCCGAGACGAAAGCGCACTACAGGTTTCCGTACGGCGATTTTTTCAAGGTGCACCGATGCGGCGTTCTATCGGCAGAGAGCAAAACCGCACAAGACAAGCACAAGGAAATCGAAGATGCATTCCATGACCTGCACGAGATGATGGAAACCGCAAAGAAGTAGTCCGCCTGGCCATCAATCTGCGATCAATGGCTCGTGTGCGATGGCACGGAATGGTGCAGAACCCGCCGAAACGCGGCACCGAAGGATCTCCTCGACGCAATAGCCGTTCGCCAGCAGGCACTGACGGATCGATTTATGCGCGGTGGATTCGCGTGCGTATGTGGGGAAACCTCCTACCAACAATCAACTGTGCGCTGACAGCTTCAACTCGTCGCGCAACACAATTTGGATCAGCATTCAAACATTCAATGTCTCCTGTGATGGAGGGCGCTATGCGAGTTGTAGTCATCTGCATGATTGGCTTCAGCATTCTTGGATGCGAGCGTGGGAGCAAATCGGCGAGTGTCACCGCGGATACGGTTGCTCACACGCCGGCGCAGGATACGGTTGCGGTGGCCATGGCGCAGTACGGCGAAGCTATGTTCGACACGGTGAAGTTCGCGAGCGATGCGGAGGCATTGAGCCGAGGCGCCGATGTCTACGCGTGGGCATGTGCGTCGTGTCATGGACCGAAAGGCAAAGGGGATGGCCGCTTCGTCCTGAATGGCGACACGCTGCATCCGCCGTCATTTCTGGAACCGGACTGGCGCTTTGCAAAGGATGAGCCCGGACTGCGGAAGCGAATTTTCGTGGGGAATACGCGAGGTATGCCGCACTGGGGGCTTCGTCAGATGCAGCCGCGCGACATCGTCGCTGTTCAGAAGTACATCGTGCAGAAGCTGAGGTCTGGCGAATGAGCGTCGTCAATGAGGATATCGATGCGCTGTCTGCAGGTGAATCGGCATCAGTATCCGCGTCCGAAGAAGAGAAAATGATCCGCCGACGCACGTTTTTGCGTTGGGCGACGGGACTCAGCGCAGCCGTTTCGGCTGTGCTCGTAGGCACGCCGACGGTACGCGCGTTTCTTTCGCCTGCATTCAAGAGTCCGGGGGCGTTGACGTGGACGAAGCTTGCCGAGGTTGCGTCGGTCGAAGTTGGCGTGCCGTTGAAGGTCGATTTCACCGAGACCGTGAATGATGCGTGGGTCGTAAGCAGGGCGATGCGATCCGTGTGGGTCTACACACCGGACGGTACGAACTTCACGGTCTTCAACGGAAGGTGCACGCATCTCGGCTGTGGGTTTGCGTACGATGCTGCCGAAAAGATGTTTGTGTGTCCGTGTCACCAGGGACGTTTCGATGTAAAGACCGGAGCGCATATCGCGGGTCCGCCACCGCGCGGTCTGGACAAGCTGCAAATGAAGGTTGAAGGCGGGGCGATTTATACCGCCTACCAGGACTTCCGTCTGGGGGTTCCCGACAAGTTGGCCGTATGATGACGCGAGTCATGAAGTGGCTCGATGTTCGGCTCGATCTGCACGGGCTCGGGCGCTCGCTCCTGAAGCGTGAAGTACCGGACCGGCTGACGTGGTGGCACACGCTCGGAAGCGCCACGCTCACGGTCTTCATGGTCCAGGTCGCCACCGGCAGCGTCCTCGCCGTTTACTACGCAGCATCTCCCGACCACGCGTACGACAGCATCCAATACATTGAAACGCAGGTCATCAGCGGACACGTGCTACGCGGCATCCATCACTGGGCTGCAAGCGCGATGGTCCTGCTCGTGCTCGCGCACATGATGCGCGTGTTCGTTTCGGGCGCGTACAAATACCCGCGCGAAGTGAACTGGCTGCTTGGCGTTGGGCTGTTCGTCGTCGTGCTGGGATTCGGCTTTACGGGCTATCTGCTGCCGTGGGACCAGAAGGCCTACTGGGCAACGCAGGTCGGTACGAGCATCGCGGGCACGATGCCGGTGCTCGGCTCGGCAGTGGTCAGCCTGTTTCGCGGCGGCGCGCAGCTGGGCGCTGCAACACTCACGCGATTCTACGCACTGCACGTGCTGTGGCTGCC
>JBBQYT010000013.1:0-12067 GCA_038208385.1 Longimicrobiales bacterium
ACCTCGCGCAGGTCGGACAGCGTGCGCGCGACGCCGACGCGATGTTCGTTGTTGATGGAACACAGTCGATTGGTGCGTTGCCGTTCGATCAGCAGGCGATCGGCGCCGATGCAGTCATCTGTGCCGGCTACAAGTGGCTGCTCGGTCCGTACTCCACAGGCTGTGCGTACTTCGGCGCGCGCTTCGATGACGGTGTGCCGCTCGAAGAGAACTGGATCACGCGAGCGGGTAGCGAAAACTTTGGCGCGCTCGTCGACTATGTCGAGGATTATCAGCCCGGCGCTGTTCGGTACGATGTCGGGGAGAAAAGCAATTTCGCACTGTTGCCAATGCTCGTCGCTGCGCTCGATCAGATCGTGGCGTGGGACCCGACCGAGGTCCAGGCGTATTGCCGTGCATTGATCAAGGATCTGGTTGCCGAAGCGCCTGATCTCGGCTTCATGATCGAAGACGATGGGTGGCGCGGCTCGCATCTGTTCGGGCTGCGCGCACCGCCGGCACGCGATCTCGACCGTGTCTACAGGATGCTCCAGGAAGCGAACGTCTTTGTCTCGCGGCGTGGACCCGCGCTGCGCATCGCGCCGAACATCTACAATGACGAGCAGGACATCAGCGCGCTGCGCCAGGTGCTGCGGGACGCCATCTGAAGAATGAAGTCTGAAGTGCCGGCTGTAGCAGCACCGACGTCCCATCTTCAAGGCCTGAATCCCGAGCAGCGCCGCGCTGCCTCCCACACCGAAGGGCCTGTCCTCATCCTCGCCGGAGCGGGCTCCGGCAAGACCAAGACACTCGTCCATCGCATCGCGCACCTGATCCGCGTCCGCAAGGCTGCGCCGTCCAGCATCGTCGCACTCACGTTTACGAACAAAGCTGCTGAGGAGATGCGCGAGCGGGTGCGCTCGTATGTTGGTACGGAAGCACGCCAGGTGGTGCTGAGCACGTTCCATTCGCTCGGCGTGCGCATCCTGCGCACGCATGCAGAGCGCATGAGTCTGCCTAAGAAGTTTGCGATCTACAGCACGAGCGATCAGCTCGCCGCACTGAAGACTGCCTGCGCCGAAGTCTCGATCGAAGATGACAGCTTCGACCTGAAGCGCATCCTGCGTCAGATCTCCGACTGGAAGACGCGACGCATAACACCCCCGGAAGCGATGCGCGAAGTTGCTGACGCGGCGGCCAAAGGGAACCGCTCGGACGCGTACGCGGTGCTCTCTGCCGACGCGTATCCGCGTTACGAGGAAGTGCTGCGTGCATCGGGCGCCGTCGACTTCGATGACTTGTTGCTGCTGCCCGTGCAGCTGTTGCAGCGCGATGAAGAAGCGCGTCTCGATCTGTGGAAGCGCTGGCACTACATCATGATCGACGAATACCAGGACACGAACGCCGTCCAGCTCGAGCTGGCCCGGCTGCTCGCAGGACAGCGCAGAAATCTTTGCGTCGTAGGTGATGACGACCAGTCCATCTATGCGTTTCGCGGCGCAGACGTCGGTAACATCCTGGAGTTCGAGCAGCACTTTCCCGGCGCACAGATCGTGAAGCTCGAGCAGAACTACCGCTCGACGCGCCGCATCCTCGGCGCTGCCAACGCAATCATTGCAGGCAACACGCGCCGGCACGCAAAGCAGCTGCACACGGAAAACGGAGTCGGCGCCCAGATCGACTACTACGAGCACGAAAACGATATCGTCGAAGCCGATACCGTCGGCCGCGAGATCGCTCTGCGAAAGTTCACGCAAAAGCTGCAGTGGGGCGAGATCGCCGTGCTCTATCGAACCAACACGCAGTCACGGCCACTCGAAGAATCGCTTCGCGAAAAAAACGTACCCTACCGCGTCATTGGCGGGACATCGTTTTTCGAGAAAAAAGAAGTTGCCGACGCAATTGCGTACCTGCGTGCCGTCGCGTTCCCGCGCGATGAAATTGCCGTGCGCCGTATCATCAACTACCCGACGCGCGGCATCGGCCGCGGCACAATCCTCAGAATTGCAGAGCTGGCACAGCAGAGCGGCGCGGGTTTCGTAAAAACGATGGAGGGCATAGACGCAAGCGACGTCGGTGCAGTGCCCGCGCGTGGCCTCCGCGAATTCGAGCAGCTCATGCACGACGCGCGCGCAGGCCTGCACGAAGCAGAGTTCGAAGCGGCCGGCGCTCCGCCCGGCGACAAAACACCCATCGCACGCTGGGCGGGCGCACTCATCGATCGCATAGGCCTCGAAGACGCAATCCGCGCCGACCCGCGCAACGAACGGTCTCTCAGTGCGCGCTCCTCGAACCTGCGCGATCTCGTAGGCTCGATCACGCGCTACGAGCGGCGCGTCTGGAACGAACGCCTCGGTCTCGTGCCCCGCGACGGCGATGACATGCAAGAATGGAAGCCGCCAACACTGAGCGATGCGCTGGCACGACTGTCACTCGCCGACTTCGATGACAACGAAGACGAGCCCGATGAACGCAACACCGTCGCGCTCATGACACTGCACTCCGCAAAAGGCCTCGAGTTCAACGACGTTTTCATCGTCGGGCTCGAAGAAGGAATCCTCCCGCACTCCCGCTCGATCGACGAAGCCGCTGCGTCGGTCGATCTCGATCCGCTCTCGGAAGAACGCCGCCTGCTCTACGTGGGCATCACGCGGGCCCGGCAGCGCCTGACCCTCAGCTCGTGCCGTACCCGCAAACGCGCCGCCGCCGAACTGGTCTGCCTGCCGTCACGCTACATCGTCGAAATCCCCACCGAGCTGCTTAACATCAAAACGTCCGACACGCCGATGCTCGCGCCCGAAGAGTCAGCCGAGCTGCGCAAGAACTTCTTCACGAACATGAAGAGCTTCCTGGAGAAGCCGGAGTAGTACACAGTCCTGCGGTGCGGACAAATGGCCCCTTGACCTTAGGTATCTCAGCACTTTAATATACAGGGGTCAATAATAAACACATGGCCCGCCTCTTCCAGTGCTTTCCAACTGAGGGTGCGGCGCGCGGAACACTACGGGAGGGGATTTCCAATGGCGACGACGGAGAAGGCTGCTGCGACGGGCGTGAAGATCTACGAGATCGATCCTGCGCATTCAGAAGTCGAGTTTGCGGTGAAGCATTTGATGTTTACGACTGTGAAGGGTCGATTTGCGGGTGTGACGGGTACGATCAAGCTGGACGACCAGAGTCCGGGGAGCTCGTCAGTGGATGTGACGATTGATGCGACGACAGTCGACACGCGCCAGGAGCAGCGTGATGCACATCTGAAGTCGGCGGATTTCTTTGACGTGGAGAAGTATCCCACGTTGACGTTCAAGAGCACGAAGGTGGACCTCAACGGAAGCGATCTGCGTATTACAGGCGATCTGACTCTGCACGGAGTGACGCGGCAGGTTGTGCTCGAGGGTGAGGAGAATGGCCGCGGTCCGGATCCGTGGGGCAACGAGAAGATCGCATTCAGCTTCAAGACGAAGGTGGACCGCACTGATTTCGGTTTGAATTACAATCAGGTTCTCGAGGCTGGTGGTGTGCTCGTTGGGACGGACATCAGGATCACGCTCGAGATCCAGGCCAAGCTGATCGGCTGAGCACGGCGCGCGCTAACACTGCGAGCTCCGGTCGCGTCTAGCTTGACGCGGCCGGAGTATTTTCGTTTTGGATTTACCAATTCGATTTCGGGGAGGCATAGATGAGCAGGCTGTTGGTGGGGATTTGTGCGCTGGCGTTGGCGTTGCCTGGGGCTGTCGCAGTGCGCGCGCAGAGTCCGGAGGGCGGGGAGCATCGTGCGGGTCCGCCGCGCATGCGCGAGCCGCTGCACCGTTTCAGTCTCGTGCTCGATCACAGTGCGGATCTCTCGCTCACGTCGGATCAGGTTAACCAGCTCGAGATGGAGCGGGGGGCCCTCACTGAGCGAAACAAGCCGCTCGAGGATGAAGCGCGCTCGATTATGAGCAATACGCGCGGCGCGGAGGAGGGTGCAGACGCGGTTACACGCGAGGTTGCCATGGCGAATTTCGAGCGCGTGCGGAAGGTGCGCGAGCAGGTCGAGAAGAACGACAAGGAAGCGTGGAAAGACGGCGAAAAGGTCCTGACGAAGGATCAGAAGAAGAAAGCCGATAAGCTGATTTCTGCGCGGGAGGACGAGCTGAAGGGCGACCGTCCCGCCTTTCGCGGGTCTCGGAACGGGCCCATGTCGGGGCGGCACCGGCCGGGCGGCCCACAATAAACGCCTGCGCGTGCTCGAAGTTGCGGCTCTTTAAACGAGGGGCCGCAACTTGAAGCTTGTATGCACGATCTCTGCATGACGCCTCAGCGTTAGCGCCACTGTGGCTCCTTCTTCCTTCAGCATTTCCCGAATCTCGAACAACGACAATGCGGGCGCGCGCTGGCCATTGATCTGCAGCAGTACATCGCCGGCGCGTACGCCGGCTTCGGCTGCGGGTGTGTTCGGAATTACGTGCGCGACGGAGTCGGTCTGGAAGCCGGGCGATTTCGACACGAGTCCGAGTCCGCTCATGTCTGCGACGAACGGATCGTCGAAGTGCCGGCCGCGTTCCAGGATCAGGGTGCGGCGCGAGTAGTCGATGATGACGTGGAAGCGGCGGAGCACCGAGTTGCCGATGAGACCCGCTGCGTTGGTCGCTGCGATTGCGCCGACGCTGGCATCGCTGAACGAGGCAACGGGTGCGCGCAGCACGTTCGCGCCGAAGGTAAGTGAATCGATACGGCCGAGTGTGGTCGAGACCTTTCCGCCGACGCCGGCGCCGATGGTGCCGGTCGTGCGTGAGAGGCGCGCGAGCAGGTTGTTCTTTCGTGCGAATGGTGTGTTGAAGAGCAGGGGTGTGCCGGCACCGGAATCGATGAGAAAGCGGCCGGTGAGCGGCGCACCATTGGCAAACGCGACGGTCGCATTTGCGTAGATGTGCTCTCGCTCGAGTGAGAGAGGAATGAGCGAGCCCGTGCCGGTATAGCCGAAGTCTGCGGGTTCGATCAGCCGGATCAGCTGCGAGTCATAATCGATGTCGACGACGTATCGGCTGAACAATGCGAAGCCGATGATGCCGTTGATGCGGCGACCCGCGGTCGACTCCAGCTCCGTCAGGTTCGTGACAGTTGCAACGATGTCTGGAACGACGGCGTTCCCGATGGACAGCTGAACGCCCGTTGCCCGCTGGCTCCGTGCGAATCCTGCTGCGCCTGCGCTCGTTGCGTTTCCGCGCGTTCGAATGCCGATGTCCGCGGCAGCCGTCGAATCGAGCGTGAGCCCGCCCGCGCCGGTATCGAGCACGAGCCACATCGGACGCGAGTTGTTGATGCTCGCCTGCACGTATACAAGGCCCTGAAGCTCGAATTGGATGTCGCTTCTCGCGCGCGGAGCCCGAGCCGGAGTACCGGGCGCGCTCGACAGGAGCAGCAGTGGCAGGAGCAGCGCGAGTGCTCTCTGCAGAACGTGAATTGAAGCGATTTTCAAGCGTGTTCTTCCCGCCGTGGGTCAGTGCCGAGTTTCAAAACAAGATCGCTCCCTAAGCCTTTTGGTTGCAAGACAGTGGCGCAATTCGCTACAATGCTTGTGTGATCTCTCTCCCCGTAAGACAGCGTACAGCTCATCCGGCAATCACTGGAGTAGGTGATTCGATGATGAACAGCTTCCAACGTTTCGTGAATTGCATCCTCGCCGCGTGCATGCTGGCGGGTGCACCATTCGCGCTCCACGGGCAGATGAATCGCAGCGGGGCATCGCCACGCGGCAGTCGTCCAATCACGTCCTGGCTCGTTGCCGGTGCGTTCCCTGTGCAAGGCGATAGCGGAGGCGCGCGTCTCACGCGTGCCTACCTTCCCGACGAGGGCGGGCTCGCGCCGGGTGGAGGCGATGCTGCCGCAGGGAAAACCTGGCGCGCATTCGGGTCCGACTCGCTCGGTCGCGTGGACCTCAATCTGGCTCTGCCCGATCAGGTGCGCGACAACTCCGCCGCATACGCGCTGGCCTATATCTCGTCACCGGGCGATCGAACCGTGCGTCTTGTCGCCGAAGCGGACGATGACGTTGTCATCTGGCTCAATGGTGCGCGCGTTTTTTCGCACGACATCGCCCGCGGCATGGGCGAGGGTGACACGATTGTGTTGCGGTTGTCACGCGGCACGAACCGGCTGCTCTACAAGGTTGTCAATCGATCGGGCGGTTTCGGTGTCGGCGGGCGTTTTCTCGTCGCCGGCTCCGATGACATCGCCGACCTGAGTTTTCTTCCGAACGTTCCGGTAAATCGAGTCTTTGCTACAGCGCCTGCCCCGGCACTGACGCTTGGCCCGGTGACATTTGGATCGCGTGCAACACTCGAGGCGAATGGCGCAGCGACAACATTGGTGATCCCGTTCGAGCTGCATGCGACGCGCTGGGGCGGACTTTCGGCACCACTCACGCTCACGCTCGGTGGCTCGCGTTTTTCAATGCCTGCGTCATCGAGCGGCGCGAGCGTCGTCATCAAGGATCGTGCAGCGTGGAGCAGCATCGCGCAGCTCGTGAAGTCCGGCGGCGTACGTGCCGAGGCATGGTCCGTTCCTGCAGCTAACGCCAGGGGGGCGACGACGCAGTCATTCGCTTCCGTTGCACTTCCGGCAACATCGGATGCGCTGCTGAGCGTGTTGTCGCGCGTGATCGACGTGCAGGGCTGGAAGCGCACGACGGGAAGCGCAGACGCGCCGATCGCGTCGGCCGCATGGACGGCGATCGCGATGTATCCGGACGCAGGCGCGCGTGGCCTCGGTTTCGATGCACAGGTGCCGGATGCTCTGGCCGGTCTCTCGCTGATGATGGACATTGCCGAGTTTGGTCCGCGCACAACGGTGCGCGTGAACGGCACGCAGGCGAACGCGAACGAGCTCGGCCAGGTGACATTGTGCTCGCCGTGCGCGGCAAAGGCGCCGCTGGCCGTGACCGTGGCGTTAACCGGCTCGCAGTGGTGGGACCTGCCGCGTCTCCGCGTTAAGGAGTTCGGCTGGGCGGAAATCCGCGATGGCGCAACCTGGGCGCAGCTGTATGACACGAAGTTTGCCGCGCCTGCTCCGCGCGTTGCGGACCAGCTGCTCGAAGCTGCGCAGCTCTCCAACAAGGCTAGCTACTTTCGCATCATCGACGCGTGGGTCCAGAAGCTAGGACCGGTGTCGGTGACTTCGAAGCGCGACACGCTCCGGCTGGTCGGCAACTCGCACATCGATGCGGCATGGCTTTGGCGCTGGCCCGAGACCGTGGATGTCGTGCGCAATACGTGGCGTACGACGACAAAGCTGATGCAGAAATATCCCGAGATGCACTTTGCTGCGTCCGCGGCGCAGTACTACGTATGGCTCGAGCAAAAAGAGCCGGACTTGTTGAATCGCATTCGGGATCTCGACAGGCTGGGGCGCTGGTCTCCCGTGGGCGGCTGGTGGGTCGAGCCGGATGTGAACATGCCGTCCGGCGAATCGCTGGTGCGCCAGGGACTGTACGGCCAGCGCACGTACATGCGCATGTTCGGACATCCGGCAACAGTCGCGTGGATCCCCGATTCGTTCGGCTATCCGTGGACGCTGCCGCAGATTTTGGCGAAGTCCGGCATGGACATCTTCGTGACGCAGAAGGTGCGCTGGAACGACACGAACAAGTGGCCCGCATCGCTCAACGAATTCTGGTGGCAGGGCCCCGATGGCTCCCGCGTGTTCGCGTACATACCGTACGGTTATGACGACGAGCTGAAGCCGGATCAGCAGCGCAAACAGTGGAAGGCAAACGCGGACAGTGCGTCGGCGCGTGACATGCTCACGCTGTACGGCGTCGGTGATCACGGCGGCGGTCCCACGATGGAGATGCTGGATCGCAAGCGCGACCTCGAGCGCGTGCCGACAACTCCTGCAATCCGTGAGCAGTCACCGGCCCGGGCGCTGGACGCCATTCGAACGCAGTCCACGAACGCGCGCACGATCAATGACGAGCTGTACCTCGAGTATCACCGCGGCGTGTTCACCACGCAGGCAGACATCAAGCGCTGGAATCGGACGATGGAGGGCCTGCTCGGCGCCGCCGAAGTGGCTTCGACAATCGCACCGCGGCCGTATTCGCGCGACACACTGAGCGCTGCATGGAAGAAGGTCCTGTTCAATCAGTTCCATGACATTCTGTCGGGCTCTGGAATCGGCCCGGTGTACGCGGATGCGAAGGCAGATTACAGCGCGGCCGAAGGCATGGCGACGCGCGTCATCAACGGCTCGATGGTTTCTGCAACGTCAATGCTCGATACGCGCGCGCCGCGCGCAGGGTTCTCGACGTTTGCAGTGCTGAATCCTTCCGGCGTGGATCGCACCGGCGTCGTGCGCATCGATGCGGGGATGTACGGCGCCCGGCCGGTAGGCGCCATTGACGAGCGCGGTCACGCGCTCCCGAGCGCACGCTATGGCGACACACTGCAGGTGCTCGTCAACGATGTGCCTGCGACTGGCGTGAAACTGATTTTCATAGGGACTGCGCCCGCGCCGAAGGCCCCTGCGGCGTCGAAGCAAAGCAACGTGCTCGAGAACAAGTGGCTCCGCGTCGAGATCAATCCTCGCACGGGTGACATCGCGCGCATGTACGACAAGCAGAACAAGTTCGAGGCTCTACAGCGCGGCGGCAGAGGCAACGCTCTCGTGCTGATCGATGACAGTCCCAAAGACTGGGATGCGTGGAACATCGACAACCTGAAGGGCGCGCGCACATGGCTGGACGCGGTGCGTCGCGTCAGCTACGGCACTGATGCGATCTCGAGCTCGATGACAGTCGAGCGCGGGAATGACGTTGCACGCGTGACACAGCGCTACGTGCTCCCGCACGACGCGAAGCGACTCGACATCCAGACCACGGTAGACTGGCACGCCGCACACAAGATGCTGAAGGCGGTGTTCCCGATCGGCGTGCACATCGATACCGTCTGGGCGGAAATTCCGTATGGCGTGATTCCGCGCGTCACGCGTCCGGAAACGCGCACGGACAGCGCACGCTTCGAAGTCCCAATGCAGCGCTTCGTCGACGCATACCACATGGGCTTTGGCGTTGCGATCGTAAACGACTCGAAGTACGGCTACGATGCGACGGGAGATACGGTTCGGATCACGCTGCTTCGTTCGCCCAAGTGGCCGGACATGAACGCCGACATGGGCACGCATCGCTTTACGTACAGCATTGCGCCCCACCTCGGTGACTTCAGCAGCACGGCAGTCGTATCGGCTGCTGAAAATCTGAATCAGCCGCTGCGTGCATTCAGCGTGTCTCAGCACCAGGGCAGGGGACGCAGCAGCACGTTCGTGCGACTCGAGGGCGGCACGTCCACGCTCGGTGCACTGAAGCGCGCGGAAGACGGCGACGCAGCCATTGTCCGTCTCGTCGAGACCGCAGGTCAGGCGTCGACGACGACACTTCGTTTCGACACTCCGATGATTGCCATCGAAACGGACATGATCGAGCGCCCGACGCAGAAGAATGTCGGGCGCGGCGCGACGATCGCCGTCGAGATGAAGCCCTGGGAAATCCGCACACTGCTCGTGCGTCCGGTTGGAACATCGCAGCCATTTGTTACGCGCAGTCCGCATCCGGTCACACCTAAACGTGAGGCTGCAGTAGCGCCCGTGCCGAAGGCAGCGCCTGCACCGAAGGCGGCTGCACCAGCGCCGACGGCCATTGTGCCATCGACTACCCGGCTGCCCGCGCGGGTCGACGGCAAGACACTGCCCGCGGCGAAAGCGCCGGGGGCTGCGGCAAAGGCCGCTCCTCCTGTTTCGAAGCCAACACCTCTGCCGGCCGCAAAGCCGGGAACGCCGGCCGCAACTGCGGCGGAAGCTGCGCATTCTGCCGAAATGGCGAAGAAAGCAGCCGAGCTCGACCTGAGCCCGGGCAAGCGCAAGAACGCAAAGAAGCCCGAGCTTCCGGTTTTCGAACCGCCCCCAGCTCCCCCGGGCAAGCCCGTAGTGAAGCCTGCAGCGCCGCCGCCGCCGCCGCCGACAACAATGGACAAAGCGAAGGCATGGCTGAACGGCGTGTTGGCGAAGCCGAAGGCTGACACAGCGAAGAAAAAACCCTGATGCAGCAGGTCTGGATTCCGCGCACAGGCGCGCCTGAAGTTCTCGAAGTCCGAACAGCGCCCGACCCGATAGCCGGGCCGGGCGCTGTTCGCGTGCGGGTGCGTGCTGCCGGCATCAACTTCGCCGACATCATGGCGCGCATGGGCCTGTATCCTGACGCACCGAAGCTGCCTGCCGTGATGGGCTACGAGGTTTCCGGCATCGTCGATGCCGTTGGCGATAACGTCACTTCCGTTCGTGTTGGCGATCGCGTCGCTGCATACACGCGTTTTGGCGGCTATTCGGATGTGGTCGTGGTTCCTGCGGAGCGTGCTGCCCGGGTTCCCGATACGCTCTCGTTCGAAAAGGCCGCCGCGATTCCGGTCAATTACCTCACCGCGTGGCTGATGCTCGTGCACCTGGGCAATGTGCGCGCAGGCGAATCGGTGCTCATCCACGCCGGCGCCGGTGGCGTCGGCCTTGCCGCTCTTCAGATCGCGCGCTGGAAGGGTGCAATTGTTTATGCGACGGCGTCCTCGTCGAAGCACGAGCGTTTGCGCGCTGCCGGCGTCACGCACTGCATCGACTATCGCACGCAGGATTTCGAGGAGGAAATCAGAAAGCTGACAAATGGCCGCGGGGTTGATGTGATTCTCGATGCTGTAGGCGGCAAGTCGTTTCGCAAGAGCTATCGCTCGCTGTCTGCGCTCGGGCGACTCTTTCTCTTTGGCGTATCGAGCTTCGCGCCCGGCAAGAAGCGCAACATCGTCGCCGCGCTGCGCGGTCTCGTTGCAATGCCGTCATTCCGCCCGCTCGCGCTGATGAACGACTGCCGCGGTGTGTTTGGCGTGAACGTCGGACATCTGTGGCACAAGCAGGAAGAAATGCGCGCGATCCTGACGGAGATCATCGCGCTCGTGGAGTCGGGTGTATTTGACCCTGTTGTCGATCGCGCATTTCCGTTCAGTCGCGCGGCCGACGCACACGCGTACATGCAGGACCGAAAGAATTTCGGGAAGGTGTTACTCGTGCCTGGAGAGAATGACCTCGCATGAAACCGGTTGTCATTGGTGTGGCTGGAGGCAGCGGATCGGGCAAGACGACCGTCGTGCGCGAGATCGTCCGGGCGCTCGGCAAAAAGGAAGTCACGGTGATTCACCACGACTCGTACTATCGCGACACGAGTGATCTCTCGCTGGACGAGCGCATGCGCATCAACTACGACCATCCGGATTCGCTCGAGACATCACTGCTTGCGCATCACCTGCAGGAGCTGATGGTCGGGCGCGATGTCGAGGTGCCGACCTACGACTTCACCGAGCATGCGCGCCTCGACAAAACCGTCATTGCACGGGCGCGCAAGGCGATCATCGTCGATGGACTGCTGATTCTCTGGGATCGAACGTTGCGAAGCCTGATGGACATCAAGGTATTCGTCGATACCGACGCGGACCTGCGTTTGATTCGACGATTGAAGCGGGACATCACCGAGCGTGGCCGCAGCGCCGAGTCCGTCATCGATCAATACCTGCTGACGGTGCGCCCCGGCCACCTCGAGTTCGTCGAGCCGAGCAAGCGCTACGCTGACATCATCGTGCCGCAGGGCGGACACAACCTCGTTGCGATCGACATGCTCGTCACAAAGGTCACATCGATCGTTGGGTGACCTACCCTTTGAATTTCGACAATAAATCGAGCACGTGATCGATGTCGGACTCGGTGTGGTCTGCATTGATCTGGAAGCGAATCTCTTCGTCGCCGCGCGGCACCACCGGATAGGCAAGGCCCGTCGCCAGCACGCCGTTCTCCCGCAAGTAGGCCGTGAGCGCATGCGTGCGCGCGGTGTCGCGCGTCACGAGCGGCGTGACCGGGTGCTCCCCGGGGATGACCTCGAAGCCGCGCGCGACGAGTCCATCCTCGAATCGTTTGGTCAGGGCGCGCAGACGGCGCAGCAGATCGAGACCGAGATCGCCGTCGAGAATGTCCAGCGCAGCGATGGCTGCGGAAGCTTCGCCTACGGTAATCGGATTCGAGT
>JBBQYT010000014.1:0-12055 GCA_038208385.1 Longimicrobiales bacterium
GCACATCGAGCTTCACCTGGCCGAGTCCGCCCGCATTCAGCGCGGTGCCCGCCGTCGCAGCAGCACCCGTCGTCACGACAACTCCGACCTCGAGCGTGTTGCGCCACCAGTCGTCGAACGACGCGCCCGCACCAACCTGCGGATGCAGCGTCTTCGACCAGCGCTCGCGCAAATAGTCGTAGTAGGTCGTCGCAGTGCTCGAGAGTTTTGCATTCGCGAGGCGCGCAGCCGCAATCAATACATCGCCCGCCTGCTTCGTCGGGAACACCGGTGTCATCACCGGCTGCGTGAGCCCATACACGCCTTCACGCGGAACGTAGTCGCCCCAGCTCTCGAGGAAGTGATTGTCGGGCATCAGCAGGTGGGCCTTTGCACTCGTCTCATCCAGGAACGATGAGAACGACGCGACGAACGGCACTTTCTCGAATGCAGCCGCAGCCCTGTCGGCTTCCGGCATTGTATAGACCGGATTCGGACCATACACGAGCACGGCGCCGATCTGACCGGCCGCCATGCTCGTCATGAGGGTCTGCATGTCGCGATGGGTAGCGAGTCCGCGCGTGTGCGCTTCACTCTGCGACAGCGATATCGTCCTGCCGTAATTGCCCGCAACAGAATTCAACACCGCGACAGCCGCAGCGACGGCAGTGGCAGCAGTGTGCGTCGAGCCGATTCCAGGTCCAACCGCGAGCGACTTGCCGCCATTCGCAAACGCCATCGCAGCCTGCCGGATGCGCTCCGCAGAAACACCGCATTGCGTTGCGATGGCGCTCGGGTCGACACCCGCCAGCAGTGACGAGGCTGCGCCCGCCTGGCCCCGTCCCGAGTGCACGATGATCTGCGCCATCGCCAGCGCGACGAGATGCTCGGTGCCGGGCTTGATCGGAAGCCAGTCATCGGCATTCATGTCGGTGAGCGACTGGTGCGGCGAGACTGCAATCAGATAGCCGCGCTTGCCGGCGTTGTATGCGTGAGCCTGCACGAAGCCGTGCGCGTAATCGATCGGAGACACCCACGTCTCCAGGAAGTCGGCGCCGAACGTCGCAACGACATCGGCGGCCTTGAAGTCGTGCACCGGAACTGCATCGACTCCAAACAACATGCGATTTGCGGCGCGGACCGGCTCGTAGCTGAACGCCTCGTAGCGCACCCGCGTAATGCCGAGCGCGGCAGAGAACTCATCAATTAGGGCGTCGAGCGTGCCGGTAAAGTTGGGAGTCAGAAAAACTGCTTTGCCGCGCGCCTGGCCAAGCGCGGCAGCAAGTTTCTGCTCGGCAGCGTCCCAGGTGAGCTTGTCCCAGCCGCCAGCCGCGTTGCGTGCGAGCGCCTGCGGGATGCGGTCCGGATCGTATAGGCCGTGCAGTGAAGCCTGCCCGCGCGAGCAGAGCTTGCCGTGCGAAATCGGAGAAAGCGGGTTGCCCTCCGCCTTGATCGCGCGTCCCTCACGCGTGCGAATGTTCATGCCACAACCCGCCGGGCACTCGCGGCACGTCGTGCGATAGTACGTCGACAGCCCCGGCGTGATCTCTTCGGGACCAATCACGTAAGGAATCAGCTTCTCCGGCGCAGCCGACGAACATCCAAAGAGGGTGGCTCCGGCGCCGGCAACGCCGATCACCTTGAGAAAGTCGCGCCTCTCGATCCCGCTCCCGTCTGGCATCTCGTTCTCGTTCCTCAGTTTGTTGCTGAATCCGTGGCTCGTGACGACCTTCGAACCACGTTCAATAGTGGCAGACAAAACAGTCGGTTCTGACCTTGCGGGCACGGTGACAATTGACACACCAGCCCATGCGCAGCGTCTCGACCTGCTTCACCTGCTTCATCTCCTGCACCGGTCCGTGACACTTCTGACACTGCAAACCGGCCTTGATGTGACGCATGTGCGGGAAATGCACGTGATCTGGCACCTTGTGCACGCGCACCCACGGAATCGGCAGTTTCTTGTTCCAATAGGCGATCAACTGCTGTACTGCAGGCACATCCGCACGCACCATTGGTACGCCGCCCGGAATGTGGCACCCCGCGCACGTAGAAACCGGGGGAATGCCCGCATCGACAGAGCGGTCCGCCGAATAGTGACAGTACATGCATGGGATTTTGTTCTTGCCGGCGTGAAGATCGTGCGGAAAAGCTATTGGCTGACGGGGCGAGTCGCCTTTGACAGACGTCATGCGCATGCCCAGCGCTCCGGCGCCCGCGAGCGCGCCAGCACCGAGAACCACGAGCATAGCCCACTTTACTCTTACCATCGCGTCCCTTGGAAAAGATCGCTGCGCGAGAAAAAGCCGCTTGGCGGCGGAGATAATGGCGCGGAGCACACCTGTACGCAACCCGTCCCTCGCGTCACGTTTTCTGTACGATAGTGCCGCGTGGCGCGCACGCAAAAAACACGCGAGAGGCCGTCTTGACGCTGTCTTAAGTGACGGCTACATTGAAGTTGACTCCCGTGCCAGAAAATAAATTTAGGAGGCGCCACTGCCTCCTTTTCGTTTCAACGGTGACATGCGTTCGCGATGCGTCTACTTTTGTTCTTGCGCACGACGCCGCGTCGTAGTTACTTAGGGCGAATATTCTCGTTTCCATTCCGGCAAAGCAGAACCAACCGATGTTCGCGATAACCACGATTGCGCAGCAAAATGGCGGTTCGAAAATTCTGGCTGGCATCCCGCACGATCCAGCCGCGATTTTCATCTATATCTTTCTCGCCGTTTCGCTGTATCTGATCTGGCGCGGCAGCAGGTCGAAGGCATAGCCATTCTCAACGTCTTGTAGGGAGTAGCATCCACGGCTGAGGCATCTCGGGCCGCGTGGATGTTGCCGTGCGTTTCAAAGGCCCGAGGCCGACATCAAGACCCAAAGCGACACCCAACCCAAGCAGGCAGGTGATGTTATGTCCCCAGGGGAGCCAACCGTAAGCGGCGATCCCAGTACCGATGGGTTGCCACCGGCGCGCCCGCAGCAGCCGATGTTGTTTAACAACCTGCTGGCGAGCAAGCCAAAGAAAGAAGGAAGTGTTTTCGGGTCAGCCTTTGGTTCCCTCGTGTTCCATGGGCTGATCCTGGGCGGACTCGTCTGGGCTACGTATTCGGTCCACAAGAATGGCAAGGACGAGCCGGACCAGGTGACGCTCATCCAGATTGAGGACGAGCCGCCGCCGCCACCGCCGCCGCCGCCGCCGCCGAAGCCCAATGAGCCGCCGCCGCCCGAAGTGGAAGCGCCTAAGGGCTTCCAGACCCTGGCGCCGCCGTCCGTTGTGCCACCGGACATTCCGCCGCCATCAGCCGGACCCGCCATCAACGAGGCGGACTTCTCGGGTGAAGGCAAAGAGAACGGCAAGTCGTCGGGCAAAGAGACGAAGGTCACAGCCGAAAGCGTGGAAGCGGCGCCGACCTTTACCCCGTATACGGTCGCCCCGGAGCTCAAGAACCGAGAGGCTGTTGGACGGGCGCTTCAGAAGAATTATCCGCCGTTGCTGCGTGACGCGGGCATCGGTGGCAAGGTCCTGATCTGGGCGCTGATCGATGAAGGCGGCAAGGTGCTCAAGACGCAGGTGAAGGAAGGCAGCGGACACGACGCACTGGATGCAGCAGCGCTCAAGGTCGGCGAAATCATGGAGTTCACGCCGGCACTGAACCGCGACCAGAAGGTTAAGGTCTGGATCGCACTGCCCATCGTCTTCAAGTCGACCTGAGCGCGCAGGGATCGTTCGCAGTAACAGACGTTCGTAGTACCAAACGACATCCGCTGCGCCGCATGCGCGGGGATTCATATCCAGTGAGAAAGGAAAGGGAACTGCAATGGGTATTTCGCTGCTCGAGCTGTGGAGCACGATGGGCTTCTTCGCAAAGGGGATCGCGTCTCTGCTGCTCCTCATGTCGGTCCTCGTAGCCACAATCGCAATTCGTAAGACAATTGAGCTTTCGCGTTCCCGGAAAGCCACGCTCCGTTTCTCGGGTCCTTTCTCCGAGGCGTTGGCGAGTGAGAATTTCGCTGAGGCAGAGCGCCTGGTTGAAGGAAACCAGCGCAGTCACCTCGCCACAACGTTCCGCCGCGTATTCCCGAGCCTCACGTTCCACGCGACCGATCAGGAGCTCTCGGCGGCTGAAATCGGCTCCGTACAGCGCATGATCGACCTGAACACGCTCGAGCAGCTATCGAAGTTCCGGCGCGGCCTGGGCGTCATCGCGACGGTCGGTGCAACAGCGCCGTTCGTCGGTCTGCTTGGAACCACCATGGGCGTTGTGCGCGCATTCACAGGTATGGCGCAGTCGGGCTCCGGCGGTCTCGCAGCGATCTCGGCCGGTATCGCTGAAGCGTTGATCACGACGGCATTCGGTCTGCTCGTCGCGATCCCGGCGGTGTGGTTGTACAACTACTACATCAACCGCATCGACTACATCTCGATGGAAATCACGTACGCCACCAAGGAGTTCGTGGACTTCCTGCTCCGCTACGAGCATCGCCTCAAGCAGGGCCAGGTCGGGCGCGGCAATCGTGATTCCGAGGCGCTGTTGATGGAGAGCAGCACGCCTGACGCGGCCGCGACGGCACGCGCCCGCATGTCCTGACCGGAAGGAGCACGTCCATGGGAGGTGGAGGACATTCAGTAACCGATACGAACGTGATGGGCGACATCAACGTCACGCCAATGGTTGACGTCATGCTGGTGCTGCTCATCATCTTCATGGTCGTGACGCCGGCAATCGTGGCGGGCTTCAATGCCCAGCTGCCGTACGGCGCACACCTGAAGGCGCGTCCTGAGAAGGAGGACCGTACGGTTCTCGGTATCGACGCGAACGGTTTTTATTATTTGAACAAGAAGGCGATCCGTGGCTGTCAGTCGACGCCGCGCGGTGCGGACTGTGAAGGCACCGTGTTGACGCTGCTGACGCGCGAGTTCCTGAAGCATCCGGATGACAAGGTTCTCTTCGTGAAGGCAGACAAGGGCCTCAAGTACAAAGAGGTCCTGGGTGCAATGGAATTGGCGAAAAAGTCGGGTGCGAAGGTTGTCGCGGCCGTTTCGGAGCAGAGGCCTGGTACGAAGCCCGACGAGCAGTCGGTCTCGAAGGACTAGGAAGAAGTGTCCAGTGTCGAGTGTTGAGTCATTGTACTCAGCACTCACACTTAACACTCACACTAAACACTGCTGTTAAGAGGTACGCATGGGCGTTTCAATGGGGAACACCGGGCGCTCGGAGGTCTCGGAGATCAACATGACTCCGATGATCGATGTGCTGCTCGTGCTGCTGGTTATTTTCATGGTCGCTCAGCCGCTGCTGCAGAAGAGCATCGACTTGCAGCTGCCGCAGGAGAACAAGGACAAGCAGAACAATGCGCCGTCGACGCAGATCGTAATGGAGATCACGCCGGGCCCGCAGATCAGGATCAACAACCAGCCGGTATCGGTTGCAGGTCTCGAGGCGAAACTGCGCGAGGTTTATACGGGCCGGCCGGACAAGATCATTTTCGTGAAGGCTGATCCGAACGTGATCTATCAGGATGTGATCAACTCGCTTGACGCGGCACGTGGCGCCGGCGTCAGGGTCATCGGTGCGGTGCTGGCTGGCGACTCAATGGCGTCTGCGGGATCTGTTCCGCCGGCAACGCCATAACGGAGTTCACGGTTTCCAGTACTCGGTTCTCAGTTGTTATTGAGATCGATGGCTGAGAACTGAGAACGGTTCACTGAGAACTGCTTCAACTTGGGCGCGGCTCGGGTCTCACGAGATCCGGCCGCGCTTTCAGTTTAAAACACGCTCGGGGTGCAAGAAAATGTGGAAATTTCTGCGATCGATTTCGCTGACGAAGTGGATCATGGTCTCGATGGTAGTCGGGATCTTCGTCGGCTGGCTGTGGCCTGATACGGCTGTAAAACTGTCACCGCTGTCGACGATCTTTCTGCGGCTGATCAAGTCGATCATCGTTCCGCTCGTCTTCAGCATGCTCGTCGTGGGCATTGCAGGTCACGGCGATGACATGAAGCGCGTGGGCAGACTCGCGTTGAAATCGATCATCTATTTCGAGGTCGTGACGACGGCAGCGTTGTTCATCGGACTCGGCGCGGTGCACCTGACGAAGCCTGGTCTCGGCGTGCACATTCCGACCGCACAAAGCAATGATGCAGCGGCCCTCGCCGCGAACAAGCCGACGCTCACAGGTCTGATCGAGCATTCGATTCCGCAGAGCATTTTCGAAGCAGCAAGCAAAAACGAAGTACTGCAGATCGTCGTCTTCGCGCTGTTGTTCGCAGCAGCGCTCTCGCAGGTGCGCGGCAAGCCGCGTGAAGCGATGTTCGCCTTCTTCGAGGGACTCTCCGAAGTGATGTTCAAGTACACTGCGCTCGTGATGTATTACGCGCCGATCGGTATCGGTGCAGCCATCGCGGTGACCGTCGGACGGAGCGGCATCGGCGTGCTGCTGGGCCTCGGCAAGCTCGTCCTTACGCTGTACGGCGCACTCATCTTCTTTGTGCTCGCAGTGCTGTTGCCCGTTGCACTCATCGCACGCGTGCCGATTCGGCGCTTCATCACCGCGGTCAAGACGCCGTGGCTCATCGCGTTCTCGACTGCGTCATCAGAAGCTGCATTGCCGCAGGCGATGCAGGCCATGGAAGCGATCGGCGTTCCGCGCCGCATTGTCGCATTCGTGATGCCGACCGGCTACTCGTTCAATCTCGATGGCTCGACACTTTATCTCGCGATTGCAGCCGTCTTCGTCGCACAGGCCGCGGGCGTGCCGCTGACGTTCGGGCAGGAGCTTCTGATGATGCTGACGCTCATGCTGACGACGAAGGGCGTCGCCGCCGTACCGCGCGCCGCGCTCGTGATCCTGTCGGGCACGCTGACGTCATTCGGACTGCCACTCGAAGGCGTTGCCGTGATCCTGGGTGTCGATGCCTTCATGGACATGGCGCGCACGTCCATCAACCTCGTCGGCAACTGTCTTGCAACCGTTGTCATGGCGCGCTGGGAGAACGACTTCCATCCGGAGCGACCCGTCCCGATGGAGCTGCGCAAAACCGCCGAAGAGCTTGGAATTCCAACGACTTCAAACGTTGGGTGACGCTCCGCGGACCCTGCTGTCTAGAGTACGGTAGTATCACATATGACCGATTCCGCGCCCGCGCCCCCGCCGTCAAATCCCGATGCGCTCCTCTCGCATCTGTTTTCTTCGGCTCCGGTTGTCGAGCGGGATGCGGCCTTGAAGGGCGCGGTGGTGTCGGTGCTGCTGCACGGTGCGGTGCTGGCGCTCATCCTGTGGCTCACGAGCTCACATAACACGTTCTTCCGGACGGATATTGGTGCCGGGCAGGGCGTCAGTGCCGGCAAGGCTGGCGGAGGTGGCGGTGGCGGCGATGATGTTGCGTTCATTCAGCTGAGCTCGCCGCCCGCGGCGGCGACGCCTGAACCCATTACTCCGGAGCCACCACCGCCGATTCCACCGCCCGTACCCATCCCGACGCCTGATCCGGTGCCCGAGGTCAAGATCGCGTCGGCCCCGGCGGTTGGACCCATCAGTGTGAGCGGTACCGGCACGAGCACGACTGCGAGCGCGGGAAGCGGCACTGGTGCGGGTCCCGGGCAGGGTCCCGGCTCGGGCGGTGGCACTGGCGGCGGCGAAGGCACCGGAATCGGCAATGGAGTAGGGGCAGGCACCGGGAAAGGCCGTATCCTTGCGCCCTACCCTGAATTTCTGCTAATTCCCCCCACTGCTCCGGGCGGTGTGCGTGGTAAAACTGTTATCGTGCGGCTCTCGATCGATGAGGCTGGCACGGTGCGGGACGTGGCGCTTGTGCCTGCGACCGGAGATCGTGGTTACGACAAGGAATTGAGGCGGGTGGCGCTCGGCTGGAAGTTCAAGCCTGCACGCGACGCCGGCAACAATCCTGTCGCCGTCCAATACGACGTGACGTTTACTTTCTAACACCCTCCGTTCAGGAGATAGAACTTGGCAACCGTCGCTCCTGAAAAGGCAGCTGCCCCTTCCGGCGAGTCTCAATTCCGGCGCGGGCTGACGCTGACCGATGCGACGATGTTGGTCGTTGGCTCGATGATCGGGTCGGGGATCTTCATTGTTTCAGCGGATATCGGTCGTACGATGGGCACATCCGGGTGGCTGCTGCTCGTCTGGATAGCCACCGGTGTCATGACGCTCTTCGGCGCTCTCTCGTATGGCGAGCTCGCAGCGGCAATGCCGCACGCCGGCGGACAGTACGTCTTCCTGCGCGAAGGACTCGGGAAGCTGCCGGGCTTCCTCTACGGCTGGACGCTCTTCGTCGTCATTCAGACGGGGACAATCGCCGCGGTTGCCGTCGCATTTGCGAGATTTCTTGCAGTGTTTTTCCCGGCCGTCTCACCCGATGTATTCATATCGTTCGGCATGATTCCAATGCCCGGTGGCACGATCGAGCTGGGTCTCTCCGCGCAGCGCATTGTCGCAATTGCGATCATCGCGTTTCTCACGTGGATCAACATGCGCGGGCTGAAGGAAGCGAAGTGGGTGCAGAATATCTTCACGGTTGCGAAGACGTCCGCACTGATCGGACTGATTCTTCTCGGCGTCGCAATTGGCCGCAACGCAGGCGCAATCTCGGCCAACTTCACTGACATGTTTACCGGAGCACCGACCGGCACGGCATTGATCCTCGCGTTCGGTGCAGCAATGGTCGGCTCGCTGTTCTCTTCCGATGCGTGGAACAACGTCACGTTTGCAGCCGCGGAAGTGAACAACCCGGAGCGCAACCTGCCGCGTGCACTCGCCCTCGGCACCGCCATCGTCACATCGCTTTACGTGCTCGCGAACGTTGCGTACCTGATGGTGCTCACGCTACCCGAAATCAAGAACGCACCACAGGATCGCGTCGGCACACTGGCAATGGAGCACATGTTCGGGACTCCTGGCATGTACATCATGGCGGGCGCGATTCTCGTGTCGACGTTCGGATGCATCAATGGTCTCATTCTCGCCGGCGCGCGCGTTTACTACGCAATGGCACGCGACGGTCTGTTCTTCCGCCCGGCCGGCCATATCTCTGAGAAGACTCACGTGCCCACGACTGCACTGCTGTTGCAGGGTGTGTGGACGGCGCTGCTCACGCTGACCGGAAGCTACGGACAATTGCTCGACTATATCATCTTTGCAGCGTTGCTCTTCTACGTGCTGACGATCATTGCGCTGTTTACGCTGCGCGTGCGCAAGCCCGGCATGCCGAGGCCGTACCGCGCGTTTGGTTATCCAGTCATTCCGGCGCTGTATCTGCTGGCAGCAGCGACGGTTGCGATTACGCTCCTGATCGCAAAGCCGGTGTACAGCTCCGCAGGTCTGTTTGTAGTCCTGCTCGGCATTCCGGTCTATTTCCTGTGGCGTCGCTCGAGCATCGAGGATTGATCCTAAACGGCTCCCTGCACACAGCAGCATGGTTTTCGCGGTCTGAAGCTTCGTGACCCACACTGCTGAAGAGACAGCTACTACAGGCCGGAAGTATTTTGCCTTCCTCGCCCTTGGCGCACTCGGCGTCGTATACGGCGACATCGGCACGAGTGTGCTGTACGCTCTGCGCGAGTGCTTCCACAGCGTGCATGGCGTACAGCCTACACCACTGAACGTACTCGGCATTCTGTCGCTCATCTTCTGGGCGCTCATCATCGTTATCTCCATCAAATATCTGACTGTCGTCATGCGCGCCGATAACAGGGGCGAGGGCGGCATCATGGCGTTGATGGCGTTGATCAGGCCGGCGCGCGGAGGACGCGAACCGAACTCCCGCGTGATCCTGATCGGGCTGGGTCTGTTCGGTGCAGCGCTCCTGTATGGCGACAGCATGATCACTCCTGCGATCTCCGTATTGAGCGCTGTCGAAGGCCTCGAGGTTGCGACGCCGTTCTTCACTCGATTCATCATCCCGATCACAATCGGAATCCTGATTGGTCTGTTCGTTTTGCAGAGTCGCGGCACCGCGGGCATCGGTGCGGTCTTTGGGCCGATCATGCTTTTGTGGTTTGTCGTAATTGCAGTGATGGGCATCACGCATATTTTCTGGGAGCCGCGCGTGCTCGGCGCAGTCGATCCGATGCACGCCTGGCGTTTTTTTGCGCACAATCAGAAGCAGGGATTTCTCGTCCTTGGTGCTGTGTTTCTCGTCATGACGGGAGGCGAAGCACTGTATGCGGACATGGGGCACTTCGGCAGAAATCCGATTCGGCTCGCGTGGTTTGCCGTCGTGCTCCCGTGTTTGTTGTTGAATTATTTCGGGCAGGGCGCGCTGCTTATTCGCGATCCGAGCGCAGCCGAGAATCCGTTCTTCCGCATGGCGCCGGTATGGGCGTTGTATCCGCTGGTCGCGCTTGCGGCGGTTGCAGCAGTCATCGCTTCGCAGGCCGTCATCTCGGGCGCATTCTCGCTCACGCGCCAGGCCGTGCAGCTCGGGTACTGTCCGCGCATGGAGATCGACCACACATCGGAACGACAGATTGGGCAGATCTACATCCCGACAATCAACTGGGCGCTGCTGCTTGCAACGCTCGGTCTCGTACTCGGGTTTCAGACATCGAGCAACCTCGCCGCGGCGTACGGTGTTGCAGTGACTACCACAATGGTCATCACGACGCTGCTCGTATTCGTCGTCGAACGCGAGCTGTGGCACTGGAAGCTGCTGCCCTCTCTGCTGCTCACTGCATTCTTTCTCGTCATCGACCTCGCATTCTTTGGCGCCAACATCATCAAGGTCGAGCACGGCGGCTGGTTCCCACTGGTCGTGGCTCTCGGCGTGTATGCGTTGATGTCGACGTGGAAGCGCGGACGCATGCTGCTCGCGAGCAACTTCCGCATGCGGTCATTGCCGCTCGAATTGTTTCTCAAGGACATCGCTGCACATCCGCCGACGCGCGTACGCGGCACGGCAGTGTTCATGACTGCAAACCCCGAAGGCGTTCCGCCCGTCATGCTCCACCACCTGAAACACAACAAGGTGCTGCACGAACACGTCGTGCTGATGTCGATCGAGACTCGCGAAGTGCCGACTGTCGACAGTGATGAACGCGTCACGGTTGAATCGCTTGGCGAAGGTGTTTACCGAATCACCGCACACTACGGCTTTATCGAGACTCCCGTCATTCCTGACATCCTGGATTGCTGCGCCGCGAAGGGTCTCAAGTTCAAGCTCGGTGATACCACGTTCTATCTCGGCCGCGAAACCATTCTCGCAACGCGCCGCCCCGGGCTAGCCCGCTGGCGCAAGCGACTCTTCACGCTGATGTCCCGCAACGCCCAAAGCGCGAGCACCTTCTTTAAGCTCCCGCCCAACCGCGTCATCGAGCTGGGCGCCCAGATCGAGTTGTAATCCCCGGCGGCTGACTCGCCCCCGGGCTCGCCCGCCGTTCGAGAAGCGTTTCGTCACAGCCGGGTCCTTCTTGAACCTGAGAGGAGCGGGGGCGACCATCGCCCTTGCCAAGCGGCGTGCAGGGCGAGACTTTTGTTGCTTCTTACCAGCCATATCGTTCAAGCCGTAAAGCTCAGTCGAATTCCCAATTTTCACGAGCGCAGTGCGCCGTTGCGAGGCGCTCGGATCTCCACCAGACAGGGAGACAAGAATGGCAGACCTACTCGCGAAAAAACCGCTCAGCCTGATCATGAGCGAGTCTTCCGAAGTCGGAGAGCATACGCTCACGCGTGCGCTCGGCGCGACCAACCTGATCACTCTCGGGATTGGAGCGATCATTGGAACCGGAATCTTCGTTCTGACCGGCGCAGCGGCGGCCCTGTACGCGGGTCCGGCGGTCGTCCTCTCATTCATTCTCGCGGGCGTCGGCTGTGTCTTTGCCGGTCTGTGCTACGCCGAGTTTGCGAGCATGATTCCCGTTGCCGGGTCGGCGTACACGTACGGCTACGCGACGCTGGGGGAAATCGTGGCCTGGATCATTGGCTGGGACTTGATCCTCGAGTATGCGTTTGGTGCGGCTACCGTCGCATCGGGGTGGAGCGGGTACGTCCTGAGCTTCCTGCAGGACTTCGGCATCCAGATCCCGCCGGCCATTGCGAGCACGCCCGGTGCCGAGTG
>JBBQYT010000015.1:0-11664 GCA_038208385.1 Longimicrobiales bacterium
GTTTGTTAAGCCAAGAGCGCAAAGGGCAAATCCACAAACAACTCTGACACCAAGGTGCCCGGAGCACGATCCGGATCTTCGCTGAAGCTCCTTCCTGTAAATACATCGCTCAACATTCCGCAGCCGTCCGGGAACAGCACCCGCGTTTCCTTCCACACCTCACCGATTGGCCACTCGCCTTCGGGCGCCATCTTCGCGACAAGGAGCGGGGCAATAGTGATGGCCCACTGGCCTTCGTGCGCGCGCGCGAAAGCGATGATGTTGTTGGCGCATTCACCGGTGACTTCGAGCGGGATGTAGGAGCCGTGCTCGAATAGCTCTGGGCGCTCTTTGCGGGCCTGCAGTGCGCGCCAGGTCAGGAACATCTTGATGCGTCCGTCGCGCCATGACTCGAGCAGCTCTTTTGCGAGCTCCGGCTTTTCTGTTTGCTGCGCGTGATTGTGCAGCTCCTTCAGCATCATGCGACGTTTCTCGAGATTGACGGCACGACGGTTGTCCGGGTCGACGAGACTGAGCGTCCAGAGTTCGGTGCCCTGGTAGAAGTCCGGCACTCCGGGGGCGGTTGCTTTTACGAGCAGCTGCGACAATGCGTTCACGGCGCCGTGAAATGCGACGCGGCGCTGGAACGTGAGGAAATCCTCGAGAAAACTTTTTGCGCCGCTCTTCTTGTCGAGCAGTCGCGTGACAAACTCGAGTAGTCCGTTCTCGTAGCTTTCATCGGGCTTCAGCCACGAGCTGTGCGTGCGGGCTTCGCGTACGGCCTTCTGCACGTATTGGCGGATGCGGTCATGGAAGCCCAGCATCTCTTCGTCGAGGAGAGGCCACGCGCCGACGAGAGTCTGGTAGATGAGGAGCTCCTCGTTTGCATCGGGCACGGCGACGCCGCGCACAATCTCGCGCAGGTGCGAGTTCGCGTCGTGCCAGCGCAGCACGTGTGCAGTCCATTCATCGCGCAGCTCGCTCAGCACGTTGAGGCGTGCCCTGACATCTTCGGCGCGCTTCGAGTCGTGGGTCATCGTCGTGTTGAGCGTTCCGGGGAAGCGCTCGCGGCGTTTATTGATGCGACGATGGAACTCGGCCGGCGCGAGTGCGGGCTTCTCGGGCTCGCTGCCGACTTCATTGGCGGACATGAGTCGGTTGTAGACGTAGAGGATTGAATCCTCGAAGCCTTTGGCCATTGCCGGCCCTGTCAGCTGTTGCCAGCGTTCGACGAAGTCGAGCCATGTGGCGAGCTCGGCGCCCGGCCGCTCGAGCAGCAATACGCGCCGGAGGAATGAAAGCACAGCGGTATCGGGCTCATCCCCACGACCGGCAGCATCGCGCACTGCGGCCTCAATGAATGCAGCATCCCGTGATGCGACGTTCGCGTCGCGGGTGTAGGTGCGATAGACGGGCAGACATGCCGTGACGTCCATGATTGCGGCGCCCAGTCGCGACGCGGGAATGTCACACGCATGACGGTCACGCCGTGCGATCTCGCTCAGGTCTCTCTGCAGCGCCGCCACTTCACTCGCAAACAGGCGATTCAGCACAAATCGTTTGCGGTCGTAGACCATGTCGCGTAGCGGCGTGCGGTTGCCGGTCAGCTCCGTGAACAGCGCGCCGAGTTTGGGAATGCCGACGGGATCGACGAACAGTCCGTTGAGCATTGCGCCGAACTCGTAGCCGGTCGTGCCCTGTACCGGCCAATCGTTGGGCAATGTTTCATCGCCGGCCAGGATCTTTTCGACGACGATGTAGGCATCGCCTGCGCGTTTGCGCAGCAGCTGGGTGTAGCCGGTCGGATCGCGCAGTCCGTCGATGTGATCGACGCGCAGCCCGGTAATTTTGTCTTCCGCTATCCAGCGCAGGATCAGTGCGTGCGTTGCTTCGAAAACGTCGGGATCCTCGACGCGCATGCCGATGAGATCTGCAATATCGAAGAAGCGACGGTAGTTGAGCTCTTCGTATGCTGAGCGCCAATACGCGAGCTGATACGCCTGCTTTTCGAGCAGGACGTGAAGCCGCTCGAACGATACGGGATCTCCGGGAGTGCCATTGAAGCCGGTGGTGGCCTGCTCGATGGCTTCACGCAAACGCGGCATGCGCTCGAGTGCGCGAGTCAGACGTTCGCGGGTGTCCGCGACGCCGCGTGCGCGCCGTTCGCGCTCGCGCTCGTCCTCCGTGTTGCGGTCGGGCAGATCGCGCAGCACATCGAGAACGGCGGCGAGCTCCCATCGTTCTTCCGCGTCCAGTCCGATTGTGCGTTCGAGAGTGCCGAGCGCATCGCGCAGCACAATCGGGTAGGTCGCAGGATCGACGGGCATCGAGCGGTCATAGTAGTGGACCGCAATGCCGCTCGGCTCGAGCTTCAGGACGAGCTCGCCCGCCTCGAGCGATTGCGCGTAGCTCTTCGCGAGGATGGGCAGTAATACACGACCGCGCAGCGTGGTATGTCCGGGATGCCACTGCACGTCGAAGTAGTGCTCGAATGCGGATGTCGGTCCGTTCTCGAGAACATCGCGCCACCACGGATTGTTCGGGTCGGACGACATGTGGTTGGGCACGATGTCGAGCAACAGTCCCATGCCGCGGGTATGTGCGGAGTCACAGAGCGCGTTGAAGTCGCCGCCCGTTCCAAGCTCCGGATTTACGCGAGTCGGGTCTGTGACGTCGTAACCGTGCAAGCTGCCCGGGCGCGCGACAAAGACGGGCGACAGATACAGGTCGCCGATGCCGAGGGCCTGTAGATAGTCGATCGTGTCGAGCGCATCTTCGAGCTTGAAGTTGGCATGGAGCTGCAGCCTGTAGGTCGACGTGGGCACGCGAATTGGCATCATACCACCGCGACCTTGAGGAGCTCGCCCAGCTTCTTGAACTGTTCGACCCACCTACGCGGTGCGGGGTCTTCGCCGCTGGCACGTCCCATCATCCCCTTGAATGCTTTCTCGGCGATTTCGTAGTAGATGTTTTGCACCTTCCAGAGATCTACTTCGAATGGGAGTGATTGCGCGAGGGTGACTGCCCCCAGCAACCGGTCCAGAAGCACCGGCTCGCCTGGCGTGCGGTGGAGGCGCTGCGCGATTTTGACGAGCGTTTCTTCGAGAGCAAACCCGAGTGTCTCGTCTTCCAGCTCGACGCCTGCGCTCTGCGCCTGGCCGATCAGGATGCCTGCGCGCTGCAGGTCCATGTCCGGATCTTCGAACGCACGCCGCAAGTCCTTGTTCAATACGAATGCAGCGGCGAGGAGGAAGGGCGTGGGCATCGGGCTGTCGAGCTCTGCCAGGAAGCGCATGAGCGGAGCGTGTCGCTCGTAGACGCTCCGATACGCCGATTCTGCTTCGGCGATTGTCGACTCGAGGACCAGGTCGAGAATCTTCCGCTGCTCATCGCGAAAAAGCGATTTGACCGAGTACGCCGAGCCCGGAAAATTCCTGTCGAGCAGGCGAATCACAGATGGCAGGTCAGCAGTCGCAAAAGCGCGTGATACGCTTGTAATGAGCGCGTGGTAATCGGAGTCATCGGACAACGGGCGCACGCCGCCATTGATGTTGTGATCGCCAAGGTGAAGGACGCCGTACGCGACGGCGGCGGTTTCCCGCGTGATGTCCGAAGTGATGCGCGCTCGACCGATCAAAAGGCCGGCAGGCCCGGCATTGAGCTGTTCGCGATGAAACTCCTCCACCGAATAGCAGTAGACGCGCGAGCGGCGGGCATGCGGCTCGAAGAGCGAGCTGATGGCGTAGTGCGCGCCGACCTTTAACAGATCGACCTGTTGGGGTTTGACTGACACCTCGTAAATGGTACAGGCATCGTTGAGCTCGACGACGTTGCTTTTCGCCTCAGAGAGCAGCTTGCAGAAGTTCGTTTCGAGGTCGGTATCGAGGAGGTCGCGCGTGAGCTGTGCGACGCGGCCGGCGTATTCCAGTACCTGCACGGTCTCGATGCCGGACACTTCGTTGAAGAACCAGCCGCAGCTCGTATACATCAGCATTGCATGCCGCTGCAGCTCGAGCAGGCCAAGTGCACGCACCGTGTCTTCTTCACCGAGCGGCGCCAGCGCGTGCCTGTCGAGGAAGCGGCGTACCGACAATGGCGAGCGATCGAGGATGACATCGATGTAGTCATCGCGCGCGGCCCACGGGTCCTTCAGCAGCTCGGATGCTGCGTATTCGTAGAGCGGGATGACGCTATCGCGCAGCCAGTCCAGTGCCGCGCGCAGCGGTCCACGCCATGCCTGTGTCCAGCCGGGCTCGCCGCCCGTGCTGCAGCCGCAGTTGCTACGCCAGCGCTCGATGCCGTGCGCACAGCTCCACGATGTGTTCTCGCTGATCTCGACCTGCGCCGTCGGCTTATAAAGGGCCAGGTACTGTGCGTAGTTGATGAGCGTTGCCTGGTTCTTCGAGCGGATCTGGTCGAGCGCGTATGCGAGCGCCATGTCGCCATGACGATGGTGGTGTCCGTACGTCTCGCCGTCTGTTGCTATGTGTGCGAGCTGCGGCCATGCGCGCGAGTCATTGAACAATCCGAGCAGTCGCGTCGCGAAGCGACTACCGTCTTTCAGGAGTCCTTCGAACGCGACAGCCTGCGACGCAGGAGCATCGTAAAAGAACAGGGAAATGTCTGCGCCGGACGGGAGTGCGTGCACGTAGGGACGCGTGGGATCGATGCGGCCGCTGCCGGTGTCCTGCCACGCATCGGCATCCGTTTCGCGCACGCGGTTCGCCTGGTGAGGGGCAAGGATTGTGAACTTCACGCCGGTGCGGGCGAGGATCTCGAGCGTCTCGATGTCGACGGCGGTTTCCGGTAGCCACATTCCCTCGGCCTTTCTGCCGAAGCGGTGCTCGAAGTCGCGCTGTCCCCACAGCACCTGCGTGAGTTTGTCGCGCGAGTTTGCGAGCGGCATGATCATGTGGTTGTACGGCTGCGCGATTGCGGACCCGTGTCCGCCGAACTTCTGCCGGCTTTCGCGCTCTCCCTGCAGCACCTTGCCGTACGTCTCCGCATCGTTGTCCTCGAGCCAGGCGAGCAGTGTCGGCCCGAAGTTGAAGCTGATGTCGCCGTAATTGTTGACGATGCGGACGATGCGAGTTTGCGCGTCGAGCATGCGCGACGCACCGTTCGGTGCGTAGCACTCAGCGGTGATCCGCTCGTTCCAGTCGTGATAGGGAAACGCGGAGTCCTGCAGCTCGATGGCTTCGAGCCAGGGATTCTCGCGTGGCGGCTGGTAGAAATGCCCGTGCACGCAGATATAGCGCTCGCTCACTGCGCCTCTGATTCTGCAAGTACGACCGCGGACCACGGCGCGAGCTCGATGGGCTGCACCGTGTGGTCGACAGTGACGGGGATTGCGGACCCTGGTCCATCCCAGCGTGCATCGGCCGAATCGAGCTGCTTGTGGAGAGTGCCCCTGCTCGCGAGATCCGCGAACGAAATGCGTGCGACGTCTTCACCGAGATTCATGAGCACGATGACATCGCCTACAAGATCCGTTCTTTGCATGCGAATGCACGAGCGTTGATCGACGATGTCCGCGCGTACAGCGCCAGGTGTAGAGCACGCGCCATTGAGCAGGTGCGTACGAATACGGATGAGCTCGCGGTAGAAGGCATGAAGCGACGCGTGGGGGCGCTGCTCGACAAGTGAATGATCAAGGAGCGCACTGAGAAACGTCGCCTCGGACTGCGGGTCCGGTGGCTCCGCCTGCCAATCGAAATCGGCAAACTCATTCCTGCGTCCAGTGCGCACAGCTTCCACGAGCAGCTCATCCGTGTGACTCACGAAATAGGGAAAGGGCGCCCGCTCGCCATACTCTTCGCCCATGAAGAGCATTGGAACGAACGGTGACAGCAGTACAGCTGCTGCCGCGACCTTCAATTGCTCCTGCGTCAATACAGTCGTCAGACGATCGCCGGCCAGACGGTTTCCGACCTGGTCGTGGTTTTGTGCGCTGACTACAAAACAGACCGGTGGCAGCTCTTGCGAGTCGCGACCGTGCCGGCGTAGACGCACCGGCGAGTATTGACCCGTATACACGTAGCCTTCGCGAAGCGACTTCGCCAGATCCCGGACGCCGTTGTACGCCTGATAATAGCCCCTCTGTTCGCCCGTCAGCGCGACGTGCAGGGCGTGATGGAAGTCATCCATCCACTGCGCATCCATACCGTAACCGCCGCGCTCGCATGGCTGTACCATGCGCGGCGCGTTGAGATCGCTCTCCGCAATGAGGTAAACGCTACGGCGCAGCTCGTGCGCGCGTTGATGCACGCTGGTGGACAGCTCTTCGAGAAAATGCAGCGATGAGAGATCGAGCATTGCGTGAACCGCATCGAGTCGAAGTGCATCGATGTGGCAGTCGGTGATCCAGTACAGCGCGTTCTCGATGAAGTAGCGGCGAACATCATCGCAGCGCGGACCATCCAGGTTGATTGCAGCTCCCCATGGCGTGCGGTAGGTCGCCGTGAAGTATGGCGCAAAATCGTTGAGATGATTGTGCTCGGGACCAATGTGGTTGTAGACCACATCGAGCACGACGGCGATGCCACGCGCATGCGACGCATCGACCAGCCTGCACAAACCTTCAGGACCACCGTACGTGCTTTGTGCTGCATATGGAAGCACGCCGTCGTATCCCCAGTTGCGCGCGCCGGAGAACTCGGCAATCGGCATGAGCTCGATCGCTGTTATGCCGAGATCGCGCAGCCGACCGAGATGCGGGATGACGCCTTCGAACGTGCCTTGTTCGGAGAATGTGCCGACGTGCAGCTCGTAGATGATGTAGCGCTCGAGCGGCACTCCTTCCCAGGCGGCATCGGTCCATCCGAAATCGCTCGACGTGACAGCGGACGGGCCGGCGGCGCCTCCGGGCTGGTGTCGCGATGCGGGATCGGGGAGAGCGTGGCTGTCGCTGAGGAGGAAATTGTAACGCGTACCCGCGCGTACGTCCGGCACGAGGGCGTCCCAATAGCCGGATGGGTCCTGTTGCATTGGGAAGCGTAGCACGCTCCCGTCGCGATGGAGAATTTGCAGCTCGACCTTTGCCGGGGTCGGCGCCCAAACGACAAATTCGGCGCCGCCATCCTTCAACAGTCGCGCGCCAAGAGGCTTCACGCCTCCTCCTGCTCCTCGGTTGCTTCGCTGACGGAGGGGTCCGGCTTCAGGAAGACCACGCCGAGGGGCGGGATCGTGACGTTGAGTGAGTGAAGGCGACCGTGATAGGGAATTGGTGTCGAAGTTACGCCGCCGAGATTGCCGAGGCCGCTGCCGAAATAGATGATCGCGTCGCTGTTCAGAATTTCGCGCCAGTATCCGCTGATCGGTACGCCCACGCGGTAGTTGGCGCGTGGTACGGGCGTGAAGTTGAAGAGTGCGAGAATGATTTCTTCGGGCGCTTTGGCTTTGCGGATGAAACTGAGCGTGCTGCCCTGTGTGTCGTTTGCATCGACCCACTCGAAACCTTCGGGCTGAAAATCCAGCTCGTGAAGTGCGGGTTCCGTGCGATAGAGATGTGCAACATCGGAGATCCACCGTTGCAGTCCTGCGTGCGGCGCGTACTGCAGCAGCTGCCAGTCGAGGCCGCGGTCGTGATTCCATTCGCGAGTCTGTCCGAATTCGCCGCCCATGAAGAGCAGTTTTTTGCCGGGCTGCGCGAACATATTGGCGTAGAGCAGGCGCACGTTTGCAAAACGTTGCCACTCATCGCCGGGCATTTTGCCGATGAGCGAGCCTTTGCCGTGGACGACTTCATCGTGCGAGAGCGGGAGCACGAAGTTTTCAGTAAACGAATATATCGACCTGAATGTGAGGTCGTTGTGGTGGAATTGTCGGTAGACGGGCTCCTTCGACATGTAGCGCAGCGTGTCGTGCATCCAGCCCATGTCCCATTTCATGCCGAATCCGAGACCGCCGACGTAGGTTGGGCGCGACACCATTGGCCATGCGGTGGACTCTTCGGCAATCGACTGCGCATCGGGCGAGCGTCTATACACTTCTTCGTTGAAGCGACGCAGGAATGAGATCGCCTCGAGATTTTCGCGCCCGCCGAATTTGTTTGGGATCCACTCGCCGGGTTTGCGGGAGTAGTCGAGGTAGAGCATAGAAGCGACGGCATCGACGCGCAGGCCATCGACGTGGTACTCATCGAGCCAGAACATTGCGCTGCTGATCAGAAAGCTGCGCACTTCGTTCCGTCCGTAATTGAAGATATAGCTGCTCCAGTCCGGGTGAAAACCCTGGCGCCGGTCTGCGTGCTCGAAGAGATGTGTGCCGTCGAAGTATGCGAGTCCGTGCTCGTCGGTCGGAAAGTGTGATGGTACCCAGTCGAGGATGACGCCGATCCCCTGCTGGTGCATGTAGTCGACGAAGTACTTGAAGTCCTGTGGTGTGCCGTAGCGGCTTGTTGGTGCGAAGTAGCCGGTCGTCTGATAGCCCCAGGAACCGTAGAACGGATGCTCAGTGATAGGCATCAGCTCGATGTGCGTGAAGCCGAGCGCTTTCACGTGCGCGGCCAGGCGTGGCGCGATCTCGGTGTAGCCGAGGAAACGACTTTCGTCGCCCGGGTCGCGCATCCATGAACCGAGATGCACTTCATAGGTAGCAACGGCAGTGGCGAGCGCGTTGTGTTGTGCGCGGCCCGTGCTGACCCATTCGTCATCATCCCACGTATAGGCAAGATCCCACACGACGGACGCCGTCTTCGGCGGCTCTTCGTGCCAGAATCCGAACGGATCGGCTTTCGCGACTTTATAGCCGTTGAATGCGGATTCAATGTGGTACTTGTAGTGCGCGCCCTGGGTCACGTTCGCGACGAAGCCTTCCCAGATTCCGGAGTGATCGCGCACTGCGAGGGGGTGAGTCGTCGTATTCCAGCCGTTGAAGTCACCGATGACGGAGACGTAGCGCGCGTTTGGCGCCCAGACGGCGAAGTACGTTCCCGTCTGCCCGGCGTGGACCATTGGATGCGCGCCGAGCTTCTGATACAACGCGAAGTGGCTGCCCTCGTTGAAGAGGTAGAGGTCATCATCCGTGAGCAGGGACGGTGGGTTTTGCGCGCTCATGAGTTTTTCTCCGCGCGTGCCGCGGCGACGCACTTCAAAATGTCGTTGACATCGGGGAGCTCGCGTGCTTCTTCCAATGTGTAACGTGCTTTGCGCCGCCAGTTCGGACGCTCCTGCCAGGTGCCGGGCACGTTTTGCGGCAGTGGCTCCTGCCACAGGTCCTCGAGATTGATCAACACGAACCGTGCATCGCCTTCGGCGAGGTGGAGAAGGGCGGCGCGGACGGCATCACGTGCGGATCCGGGCAATTGCTTCAATGACTGTGTGCTCTTGAAGAAGCGCGCCAGACTGCGGGTCACGTTCTTTCTGTCCTTACGAGCCTCGATGGCCCCGTTGTCGTCGAGCAGACCAAGGTCCTGACGATCCGCAACATCGTCTGCGTTCCAGTAGGCGGCAAACGTGGGCATATCGTGTGTATTGAGGCTTGCAACGCTCGCGTGCGGCGCGCTGCCGAGCGGCGGCTCATCTGCATTGGCTTCGAACTGGACGACGGACATGCGCTGTACGTTGTGCTTTGCCATTGCGCTTCGCACTTCTGTGGGGACGACGCCAAGATCCTCACCGACAACGACGCACATTTCGCGTTGCGATTCGATGCACAGCACGGCAAAAAGTTCTTCTGAGTTGTATCGTACATAGGCGCCATCGGTGGCTTCGTGGCCTTCGGGGACCCAGAAAAGACGTTGCAGGTTCATGACATGATCGAGCCTGAGCACGCCTGCGTATTGCATCATGTTGCGAAGGCATTCGCGAAGATAACGATACGAAGTTGCGCGCATTGCTTCAGGCTTCATTGGCGGAAATCCCCACTGCTGGCCCTTCGTAAAGAACGGGTCAGGTGGTGCGCCTGCGGACGCGGTGATCGCAAAAAGGTCGCGCTCGCGCCAGACATCATAGCTGTCGCGATGGACTCCGAGCGGCAGGTCGAGGTAGAGCATCGCACTGCTTTCTGCAGCTGCGTCACCGAGCTGTTTGTTTGCGAGCCACTGCGCGTACGCGTGGTACTTGCGCGCGTCGTCGTCGTAATCGTCCTTTGTGAGCGTGCCTTCGCGGAGGCGTGGGGGCCATGACTGCCAGCTTGCGCCCTGCTTTTCGGTTGTTGCGCGAAAGCGTGCGTAGTCATCGATACGCGGGTGATCGCGCAGGAAGTTTGTGAACTCTGTGTTTGTCTGCTCTGCAGTGCAGAGCGCGAGTGGCTCGAGTACTGCGCGACGCGCCTTGATTGCAGCCTGATAATCGAGCGTCGGCTCGGCGCGGATCCGGTCGAATTCCGCGCAAAGCTCTGGTGACGCGAGCGGTATCTGCGCAGGGACGCATGAGTCGAAATCCGGCGAGCGTCGCGGGTCGACGTACAGCTCGTTCCAGAAGAGGCGGCTTGCAGGGGAGTACGGGCTCGGCTCGAATGGCTGTTCCAGAAAGTTTGCGAGCAGTGGCAGTGTTCCGACGATGTTGGCGCCCATGGAAGCGGCCCATTTCGAGAGCTCGCGCAGGTCGGAGAAGTCGCCGTTGCCGAGCGTGTGCGCCGTGCGCAATGCATACAGCGGCAGGAAAATGCCCCAGGCGCGATCGATGTTGCAGAATGCTTGCGTTGGAGCGTGCAGCACGGTCGTGTTGAGGGTGCGCCCGTCGACTTCGACATCGAGCGTGTGGTAGCCGACGGCCAAATCATCGGGCAAGTCCAGCGTACGCGTCGTGTAGCGCATGCCATCGATGACGGCGGTTTCGGCGCCGCGTTTGTTCTTCAGTGGCGCTTCCCAGCGCATCTCGCCGCCGCCGTCGAGCTGCAGTCTGCACTGTGCAAGCAGTCTGGAAGAGACCGGGACACGCACGGTAGCCAGGGCTGCTTTGCCTTCCCACGTGACGGTGACGGGTTCTATGCCGCGCGTCCAGTGCGCGCGCAGGACCCGGGCGATCGCATCTTCGACGTCCTGACTGGTTGCGACCGGATGCCCGAGAATCGCGACGATTGCAATGAGGCTTTGGGTGGTTGCGACCTGCCGTTTCTTCTGCAGGTCGTAATACGATGTCTGTATGCCAAGCAGTCTCGCGAGACGCGAGAGACCGCGCAGCTTCGGGTTCGGCATAGGTGTCAACCGTCGAGCAATTGAAGAAGCCCCTCTGCGGGGACGGCCAGCCAATCGGGACGATTGTTGAGCTCGTATCCGAGCTCGTAGACGGCCTTGTCGAGAAGATAGCAGTCGAGCACCACCTGCAACGCATGGGGATCGTCGGGCAACAGACCTGCGGGCTCGGCAACTTCGAGATAGCCGCGCAGGAAAGATGCTGCGATGTTGGCGTACCAGAAGCGGGACCATCCCGTGAGGGCGGTACTGTTGCTGCTGCGCAGCACCGCGCCGACGTTCTCGTTCCGCAGTGCGGTCTGCGCGGCGTAGTCGAACGAGCGGATCATGCCGGCGACATCCCGGAGCGGGCTGCGCTTCAGGCGTCGCTCGCTGAGCGCCCGTGCGGGCTCGCCCTCGAAGTCCGTGATCACGAAATCATTGCCGGTGTAGAGCACCTGTCCGAGGTGGTAATCGCCGTGACAGCGAATTCGCACGCCGTTGATTTTCTGCTCGATGACTGCACGATATCGCTTGAAGAGCACTTCCTCATAGTCAATGATGCGTTG
>JBBQYT010000016.1:0-11621 GCA_038208385.1 Longimicrobiales bacterium
AGCGCTCGCATCACGCCTGCAGGATGAATGGGTCGCGAAACGGAATGAGATCGAAACCAGGCTGATCCACTACCGTGAGCGTGCGCAGGAATTGAAGGAACAGCTTGCACAGCTTCGTGCAGCCGGCCCCGATGGGTCGTGCCCGATGTGCAAACAACCGCTCGGCCAAAATTTCGAGAGTGTCGTTGGCACACTGCAGGACGAGTGGGATACGCTCGTGCAGGATGGCAAGTGGCTGCTGAAGCGCGGTGAGCAGCTAGCCGACAGACCTGCAGAGCTCGTCACAGCAGAGACCGACCTGCGCCAGGTGCGTGATGTCATCAGCGATCGAGAAAAGAAGATTGCTCGCTGCGAGGCCGCCGTGGCGGAATTGGCTACGCAATCGCAGCAGGTGACCAGGAAAGAAAAGCAAATCCTGAATGTGCGGGCGCAGCTCGCAGACGTGCGGGTCGAGTACGACGTACTGAAGCACAAGCGCGCGGAAGAAAAGCTGACGAAGCTGCGAGATCTGGAGCGACGCGCAGCCCGGCTGGAGCAAACCGCAGAAGCGCGCGTGACAAGGGACGAACAGTCCGCGCGCGCTCGCACCCGCGGCGACGAAGTGGCAACGCGTCTGGCTGCACTGGAGGCGCGTCGCGCAGTAATGAAGTTCAGCGACGCCGAGTTCGAGAAGCTGCGCAAACAGCACGAAGCGTTGCGCGATGAGCTGCGCAAGCTCGAGCTGAATGCCACAGAGCAGAAAGGCGTGTACAACGCGGCTGAGACGGCGCTCGACGCAGCAATCACCGCCGAGGCCAGTTACCGCGAGCGCGCAGCGCGACTCGAAGAGCTCGAGCTCGACCAGCGCCACCACGGCGAGCTGGACACCGCATTCACACGTCTGCGCGGTGAGCTCAATGCTCGTGTGCGGCCCGAGCTCGGTGAGCTCGCCAGCGGATTCCTCATCGACATCACGGACGGCCGCTATACATCGCTCGAGATCGACGAAAACTACAACGTACTGGTTCTCGATGAGGGCGAAGAAAAGCCCGTCATCAGCGGCGGAGAAGAAGACGTCGCCAACATGGTGCTCCGTTTGGCCATCAGCCAGATGATCGCAGACCGCGCAGGCCAGCCACTCTCAATCCTGATCCTGGACGAGGTATTCGGATCGCTCGATGTCGAGCGGCGCGACAACGTCGTTCAATTGTTGCACCGGCTCGAAGATCGTTTCGAGCAGGTAATTCTCATTACACACATCGACACGATTCGTGAAGGACTCGACAACGTCATCCGCGTAGAGTTTGACGAACGCACAGGCGCAAGCGTCGTGCGCGAGGAAACACCGGTTGGCCGCATCGAGGAACTCGTTTATTAAATGGATGTCAGTCCCTGGGTGTGGGTAGCCTTCAACATCTTCATCCTGTTCCTCCTCGCCCTTGACCTCGGCGTTTTCAACAGGAACCACCACACCATCGGCGTCCGCGAAGCACTCACGTGGAGCGCCGTCTGGATCACAATCTCGCTGCTCTTCAACCTTGGCATCTATTTCAAGTTCGGCAGCGACGTAGCTCTCAGCTTCCTCACCGGGTACCTCATCGAAAAATCACTCAGCGTCGACAACCTCTTCGTCATCGCGATCCTGTTCTCGTACTTCTCCGTGCCGCGTGAATACCAGCACAAGGTTCTTTTCTGGGGAGTACTCGGCGCCATCATCATGCGCGGTATCCTCATCGGCATCGGCGCGAGCCTCATCCATCGCTTCCACTGGCTCATCTACATCTTCGGCGCTTTCCTCATCTACACCGGCTTCAAGATGGTCTTCGAAAAAGAAACCGTCGTCGATCCGGAAAACCGCTTCACTCGCGCATTCCGAAAAGTATTTCCCGTCACTGACACCTACGACGGCGCAAAATTCTTCGTGAAGAAAAACGGACGCCGATACGCGACACCTCTCTTCATCGTCGTGCTCGTCGTCGAATTGACCGACCTCCTCTTTGCCGTCGACTCCATTCCGGCAATCTTCGGCATCACGACCGACGCTTTCATCATCTATACATCCAACGTCTTCGCAATCCTGGGACTTCGCAGCCTCTACTTCGCACTCGCCGGCGTCCTCGGTCTCTTCCATTACCTCAAGGTCGGCCTCTCGCTCATTCTAATATTCATTGGAGCGAAGATGGTGCTCGCGGATGTGTATAAGATGCACATTGGCCTCGCTCTCGGCGTCGTCGCCTCCATCCTTCTGGCCTCCGTTGTTGCGTCCATGATGTGGCCCAGGGCGGTGGTCGACGCGCACCCCGACGCGAGTTCCGACAAGTAAACGAGCTCTTTGCCAGCCACGCGTCCTTCGCACAAACTTCTGGAATCCTCCTCACAACAGACGTACGTTGAGGGCTGACGCCAACCAGTCCCCACCCAAAGGCAGGTTTGGTCATGACGCTCTCGAAACTGGCTTTCACTGCCGCGCCCCTCGCGTTGCTCAGCCTCCTCGCCGTCGCGTTGTTGCCCACGGCAGCGGGAATCCCGAGCCGGACATTCCGCTCGACCTGCTCGATCCGCGCGCGCACATCGTCCTTAAGGATGTCCCGTTCGAGCCCGACATCGATCTGCTCGAGGGCACCAAATACGATGCGGTCGCGCTCGTCGGCATGCATGCAAAAACCGGCAGCCGCGGCTTTGCATCGCATACGATCACGATCGGTATTGAAGTACTGTTGAACGGTAAATCGGTGAGTGAAAGCGAGTGGTTCGGCTATTCGTGGGGTCGCATCGGCGTGCCGGTCATCTTCGATGCCGGCGATGATCGCCTGCAGGCGGACATTGCGCCGACAATGCCGTGGGTGCGGTTTGTCGTCACAAAGAAAGCGACGAGCGTTTCAACCGTCGAGCTGTTGCCTGTCGATCAGGTGCACGCCGAGATGACGGCGAAGGCAAAAGATGCGATCACCCATCTGTCAGAGATGAAAGTGATGAAGATCGCGATACCGATTCGCACCACGCTGCACGCAGTGCCCCCTGCAACGCTCGTCATGTTGAAGGACGTACCGGGACTCGATTACAACGACAGCGCGGTGACTTTCATGGCTGCGGACTTCCCGGCGGCATACAAGGGCTTGATGGGATTGCTGCGCGTGGCGACGGGCGGTTACACGTCGGTCATGAACGAAACGCTGCGCGCGTCGGGAACTGCACCACAGATTACTGCGGCGTATCGCGAAGCGTTGTTCAATCGATGGGCTGATTTCGGCTCGGGTCGTTGGACACCGCCGCCGCCGGCTGCGCGAGAGCCCGGACGAAAATACCACGGCTCGAACTAGGAGCTGGCGCGGTTCAATTCGCGCGGCGGACGGCCACTGCGCAATGCATACAGGACCATCCCCGCGGCGATCGTCAGTGCTCCACCAATCACCTGTTCGCGAGACACTCCAAGCAGGAGCGCTGCCAGGATGAGGATCGCTGCAACCGGGACCACCGGTCCGAGCGGCGCTACATACGTGGCGGTCCCTGCGGAGCCATCCGTCCGGCGGCGCAACACGAGCGTCGAGGCGCATACGGCAATGTAGGTCAGCAACCGGGCAATCGCGCTGGCGGCGGCGAGCAGCACAAACGATCCGGAGAGAGCGAGCACCAGCGCAACGGCCGTGCTGAAGAGAATCGAATTGACGGGGGTTCGGAAGCGGGGATGAATGCGTCCGAAGAACGCGGGCAGGTCGCCCGCTTCGGACAGCGCGAAGAGCATGCGCGAGCCTGCGAGGATCTGCCCCATGTTCGTCCCCGTGATCGAGATCACCGTCGCTACGCCGATGAGAAGCGCGCCGGGCGCCCCCATGAACCCAGACGCCGCATCTGCTACCGGCGTGTGCGACAATGCGAGTCCGGGGAGTGTGCCCGCTACGACAGCAAAGACCAGCGTGTTGACGAGTGTAATGAGCAAAACGGTCGTGATCACTGCGCGGGGCACATCGCGGCGCGGGTCGGATGCTTCACCCGCGGGCACCGCAACGACCTCGTAGCCGCCGAAGATGAAGATAAGAATGAGCGAGGCCTGGCCAAAGGCACCCCACGAGAAGGGCCCGGCCGGAATCAGGACTGCAGGGTTCGCAAAAAATGCCCCGACCACGATAAAAATGCCGAGCGGCACGAGCTTGCCGACGGTGAACGCATTGATCACCCACGCGGTGGGTCGAATGCCGCGCACATTGATGGCGGCAAGCGTCACAGTGAGCAGGCTGATGAGCGTCCAGCGCGGGAAGCCGTGCGTCGCTGCAGGCCAGTAAAAGCCCACCGCCAACACGAGTCCGTTTGTGATCGACGCCTGCCCTGTTGCGCGCGTGAACCAGTAGAGCCAGCCAGCCTGAAAACCCGCCGGCCTACCGAATGCCGCGCGCACATACAGGTATAATCCTCCCGTACCCTCGAACCGGCTGCCAACCTCGGCAAAACACAGCCCGACCAGAACCGACAGGAACGCCAGCGTGATGAACGCCAGGAGACTCCAGCGGCCAAGTCGGGAGGCAATTTCCGAGTGCACCAGAAAAACGCCGCCGCCAACCACCAGGTTGATGCCGATCGCAGTCAGACTCCAGCGGCCGAGCGTTCGCCGCAGGCCAACAGCGGCGCTCTGCGGCTCTAGCCGATCGACGGTGGTCCTCAATCTATGCCCGGTATCGGCACACCCTGCGTGGCCGTGAGTGCAGCATAAAGCTCACCGACCCGGCGCGTGACCAGACCCGGTAGACCATCCCCAATCGAGCGTCCATCCACAGTAATGACCGGCACGATTTCGGCGACCGTGCCTGTAAAAAACGCTTCATCGGCTGTGTACAGATCGACAAGCGACAGGTCCCGCTCGGTGACCGACATGCCGTTGGCTGCCGCCTCACGCATCACCAGGCCGCGCGTGATGCCGTGCAGACACGCCGTCGCGAACGGCGTCGCCAGCATGTCATCGCGCACGAGGAACAGGTTTGCAGAGTCCGTTTCGGCGATAAATCCGCGCTGATCCAGCATCACGGCACCATCCGCCCCCGCACGGTTGGATTCGATTTTGGCGAGAATGCTGTTGAGTTGATTGGCATGATGGATCTTGGGGTCCATTGTATCGGGCGACGGTCGCCGCATGCTGGATGTCACCAGCCGTACGCCGGCCTTGTCCCAGATGGGGGGCTTGTGCTCGGCAATGATGACGATCGTGCTGCGGTCCATCACATTGTGTGGATCCATGCCCGACGTGCGGCGTACGCCGCGCGTGATCATCAGCCGGACATGAGCGTCATGGTAGAGCCGATTGGCGCGCAGCGTCGCAAACAGCGCGTCCACGATGCCCGCGGGTGCGAGCGGAAGCTCGATCGCAAGAGCTCGCGCCGAATCGCACAGCCGGCGCACATGCGCGTCAAGCTCGAAAACGCGGCCGTGGTAGACCCGCAGGCCTTCCCAGACACCATCGCCGGATTGAAAGCCCGCATCGAACACCGATACACGAGCCTCGTCGCGCCGGCACAACTCGCCATTGACGTAGATCATGAGCTCTGCGGTCATGCAACACCCTTTCGCCAGATGAAGTACGCGGGCACGCCGGTCAATACCACGGCAACGCCGACAAACGCGCGGCCCGGCTGCGTGAACAGAGTGTTTAGAACGATCGCGGCTGCCGACAGCACGAACAGAATCGGCGTGATCGGATAGCCCGGCACGCGATACGGACGCCGCACGTTCGGGAGTTTCCGGCGGAACACGAAAATACTCGCCGCGCCCAGTGCATAGAAAATCCAGCCCGCGAAGACGACGTAGGTGAGCAGCACCTCGAACGTTCCGGACGCGGCCAGCACCATCGCGACCGCCGAGCTCGCAATGATCGAGAACGCTGGCGTGCCGAACCTCGGGTGCACTTCACCCAGCTTTTTGAAGAACACGTCGTCGCGCGCCATCTTGTAGTACACGCGCGGCGATGTAATCGTGATCCCGTTCGCAGCACTGAACATCGAGATCATGATCGCAACCGCGATCAGCTTCGCTGCCCCCGCACCGAATGTCGCATTCACGGCGTCCGCCGCAACCGCCTGCGATGCCGCAACACCGCCCGGACCGATCGCCGCCAGATAGCCGACGTTCGCCAACATGTAGATGCCGACGATGCAGGCCGTGCCGATCGCGATTCCGCGCGGGAACGTCCGCTCGGGATTTTCAGTTTCGCCTGCCGAGAACGTCGAGTACTGCCAGCCTTCATACGCCCACAACACACCGATCATCGCCGTGCTGATGCCTGTCACGAGCGGTAGCGAAAACGTCTTCGGCCACATATGCCCACTCACCTGCGACAATCCCTTACCAACAATCAGAAACGCGATACTCATGAACAGAATCGCGCCCACCTTCACGGCGGTGCTGACATTCTGCACGCGCGCGCTCTCCTTTGTGCCGCGCACATTGATGGTCGCAATGACCGCAATCATCGCAATTGCGACGACTTTCTTTCCAATCTCACCTACCGGCACCAGTCGATCGAGGTACGTACCGAACGCGACCGCGAGCGTCGCAACCGATCCGGTCGCGATCATGAAGAACAGCGTCCACCCGAGCAGAAACGCCGGCAGCCGTCCAAACGCATCACGAACGTAGACGTACAAGCCACCCGCCTCCGGATTCATCGCGCCCAGCTCCCCGTACGTAAGCGCTCCCAGAAGCGAGAGCACTCCCGCAACCAGCCAGACCAACAGCATCGGACCAACATCGCCCGCAGTCTGCGTGAGCACGGTGCTCGGCACGATGAAAATGCCCGACCCAATGACCGACCCGATCACAATGAGCACCAGGTCCTTCAAATTGAGCGCGCGCTTCAGCTCATTGCGCGTTCCTTCGGCCTTCGGCGCGCCAGCCTTCTCTGCATCGATGACGTGTGCCATCGGCCTCGACCGTGTGGGGTTTCGCTGTGGGATGATTTTGAGGACGAACGTCCGCACCCAATATTGCGCGGGATTGCTGCGGAAAACAGGAAAACGAACCGGGCGCCGTTTGGCGCCCCGCTCGCGACTTCCTTACGGCTGAGCCGGCGGATCCGGCCGCTTGGTCCGCGAAACGCCCGTCAGGATCCCAATCCCGATCAGAACAACGACTCCAACAATGATCCACATCGATGGCACGTGCAGCATGGTAGCAGCAATCGCCAATCCAACGATCACCACGACAAATCCAACCAGATAAATGCTGAATGACGACATTCCGAAGCCTCCGCTTATGTGTGCGTACGGGCTAGCAGCATGGTACGACACAAGAGGTGTGCCGTTCTGTGTCTTAGGCCGCGCCTGGCAGAATTTGTAAAGCGGGAGAGCGCTTTTTGAGACACGGACCTCGCCCCCTCGTCCCCTCGCTCCCTCGCCCCCTCGCCGCGTCGCCCTATCGTATCCCGGGATTTAGATTCCTACATTCCATAAGCTGCAGGTCCAGCACCGAATTCCAACCTTATGTGCCCTCTTCCTATCCAATTCGTTTGAAAAGGAGCGAGCGGCCTGAGGTGAAGACACTGACCAGACAAGAGAATAGCTCGGCCACAATCGGCACTGATGCCGATGACGCGGCGCTTGCCGCGGCGGGTGATACCCGGGCTTTCGAGCGCCTGTATCAGCGGCATGTGGGGCGGATCCATAGCCTTTCGCGGCGTATGCTCGGACCTGAGCACGCCGATGAGGTGACGCAGGATGCGTTCGTCCGGGCCTGGAACAAGATCGGGACATTCCGGGGCGAATCCGCGTTCGGGACCTGGCTTTATCGCCTCGCGACAAACGTCATCCTGGCCCAGCGCTCGACTTTCGCAACACAGCGCGGTCGCTACACCGATCCAGAGACTGCGCTTCCGCTGATTGCTGCACCGTCGGCGCGGCCGGACCTGAGCGTGGATTTCGAGGTTGCAATTGCAACACTACCGGCCGGCGCAAAAGAGATTTTCGTTTTGCACGACATGGAAGGCTACAAGCATGAGGAGATCGCGGAGATGCTGGGGATTACTGCAGGCACATCGAAATCGCAGCTGCACCGTGCCCGCATGATGCTCCGCGCACACCTCGCCTAGAGGGAGAGAGAGATGACAGACAAGTGGACGGACCGGCTTTCAGACTATCTCGACGACGAGCTAACGCCCGCCGAGCGCACACAGATCGAGGCGCACCTCGCCGGCTGTGCGGCATGTTCGGCGACGCTGACAGAGCTCCAGCAGATCGTGGCGCGTGCGCGCTCGTTGCCGCCAGTGCCGCCGCAGTCCGATTTGTGGCAGGGCATCGCACAGCGCATTACTGCACAGACCTCAACGCCGATCGAACGCGATGAAATACCGTCGCAGGAAGGCGTCGTCGAACTGCGCCAATTTGCAAATCAGAAAAAGCTGCGCCTGTCGTTCTCCGTGCCGCAGCTGATGGCTGCCGGCGTTGTGCTGATGCTCGTGTCCGGTGCGTCCGTGTTCCTTGCATTACGGACGAGCAGTGGCGGCCGCGGGCAGACTGCAACATTGCCGACAGTGAGCGGTCCGGTTGCTGCTGCGACACGCGACACGACGCCAGCCGCGCCCGCTGCAACGCCAACGCAACAGCAGCCCGCGCAGGAGCAGCCCACGCAGGAGCAGCAGGTTGCCGTCGCACCGCGCATTGAGACAACCCAGCCGACGCGCTCGGCTGCGGATCATCAGAAGCGCGCAAACGCTGCACAGGTGAAGACGGTCTCGACGGAAAAGAATTACGATGACGCCGTGTCCGACTTGCAGAAGGTTCTCCAGGGAAATCGCAGGGGGCTCGACCCGAAGACGGTTCGTGCACTGGAGGACAACCTTCGCCTGATCGATAAGGCGATTGCAGATGCGCGCAAAGCGTTGGAGAGCGACTCGACCAACATGTACCTGAACGAGCACCTCGCCGACAACATGCACCGTAAGCTGGACCTGCTCCGCCGCGCGTCAGACATCGTAAGCGGACGCAGCTGATCAACGATAGACGATAGACGATAGACGATAGACGATAGACGATAGACGATAGACGATACCACCGGGATTTTTCCCGTACCGAGGACTAGAGAGAAATGCACACCATGCTATTCGCGAGTCTCCTGGCCATGATGCCGCTCGCGCCACAGGAAAAAACAGACACCGTAATTCCGGTCGACCGCAATGCGCGGCTCGAGTTGGAGAACTTCGCCGGCTCCGTTCAGATTCGCACGTGGGATCGCACCGATGTGAAGGTCTCCGCAGAGCACTCGAGCCGCGATCGCCTGGAAATTCGCAATTCGATGCTGCGGCTCCATATCGAGACCGCACAGGATTACGGTGATGACAGGGGCAGCGATCGCAATCGCTCGCGCAGGCGCGGCTCGCCATCACGTATCACCGATTACGTTCTCACCATTCCGGCGACAATGGCCATCAGCATCACCGGTCCCTACTCGGACGTTGACATCGACGGCTCGCGCGCTGAAATCAACGTCGAGACAGTGCAGGGTGAGGTAAAGGTACGCGGTGGGATTGGAAATATTTCACTCGAGTCCGTGCAGGGAACAATCCTGCTTGAGGGTGCACGCGGCCGGGTGAACGTCCATTCCGTGAGTGAAAGTGTGCAAGTGCGCGATGTGATCGGCGATGTGACGGCCGAGACCGTCAGCGGTGACATCAAACTCGAAAAAATTCAGGGCGATCACGTCGAGGCCACGACCGTCAGTGGTGACCTTGAATTCGACGGCATCATCAAGAACACCGGGAGCTACAGCTTCACCACACACAGCGGCGATGTGACGCTCACGATTCCCGAAACTACGAACGCGACTGTCTCCGTGTCGACGTTCAGCGGCGATTTCCAGGCCGGATTCCCGGTCCAGCTCGATGACACACGCAAGCGCGGCAAGCGTTTCAGATTCGCAATCGGCACCGGCGGCGCACAAATCGAGGCGGAGTCTTTCAGCGGTGATATCGAGATCCTGAGGGCGGGCTCGAGCAAAAAATAAACAGTTCGCAATTTTTCAACCGAGGATCACAAATGCATAAGACGGCATTCATTGGATTCGTTGCGATCGCACTGCTCGCGCCTGTCAGTGCTCACGCGCAGCGCGGAGGGAAGAGCGAGCCCTTCAACTGGAAGGGCAAAGTCGCTGCAGGCAAAACAATTGAAATTCAGGGCGTCAACGGCGATATCCGCGCGATTGCAGCTACCGGCGATGAAGTGGAGGTCTCCGCGGTGAAGACCGGACGTAAAAGCGATCCGTCCGAAGTCGAAATGAAAGTGCTGACCAGCGCCGACGGCGTTACCATCTGCGCGCTGTACCCGAGTCCGAACTTTCGTCGTGCGAACGAATGCGTTGCCGGCGGCAGCCACAACAACGTGCAGAACAACGATGTGGTCGTGCACTGGACGATCAAGGTTCCTGCAGGTGTGTTGTTCAGTGGTCACACCGTGAACGGTGATGCATCGGCTGAAGGCATGCGCGCCGATGCCGATGTGCACACAGTGAACGGCAGTGTGCGCGTGAGTACGACTGGCTACGCAGAAGCCAGCACAGTCAACGGCTCCGTTGAAGCGACGTTCGGCAAGGCGGACTGGTCCGAGCCGCTCCGCATCTCGACAGTCAACGGCGGCATCACACTCAACCTGCCAGCCGATCTGAGCGCAGACATCCGTGCAGAAACCGTGAATGGCGACATCGAATCAGACTTCCCGCTCACGGTCGCAGGCCGATTCAATCGTCACAGAATCTCGGGCACCGTCGGCAAAGGCGGACGCTCGCTCCATCTATCCACCGTGAACGGCGATATTCGCCTGCTTCGCGGCGGACGCTGACGGGAGCAATGATGGCCACTACGAGTGAATGTTGCGCCTTGCGAATCACGCGCGGCAGGCAGGACGGGAAAAAGCTCACGATCGCAGAGATCAGCCAGCCTTTGCGCTCACCCGGACAACTGCCTTCACTGAATTGGCTACGCTCCGTTCACTGAGTCGCTTTCCATCCGCATCATAAAACGCATAGCCAATGCCCGCGAGCAGACCCGTGACTTCGGCAGGCCGCTGATCACGCAGCTCGAGCAGGTCATTATGCAGCTCGAGCAAAATCATCGGACGGTATCGGCGCAGTGTCTCTCTCGCACCCTGCAATACCTCCAGCTCCATTCCCTCGACATCGATCTTCACCAGAGCCGGCGGTAGCCTCAGCTCTTCCACAATGTCGTCGAGAGTGACGACGCCCGGGGCAACCCTGGACGAGCCTGCCGCAGAATTCACGACAACGACCTGGGAAGACACGCCATTCTGCTCCAGCCACCGCTCCCCAATTTGCAAAACATCACGATCGGGGTCGAACGCAATTGCGCGATTGGACGGATTCGACTGCGCGAACAGCAACGAGAACAGACAGTGATGCGCCCCGACGTCGTAGAACGTACCACCCTGTTGTGCAGCGCGCAGTAATTGCTGAATCTCAACTGCAGAATCCAGATTCTCCTGGAAATAAAACACGATGTCGCGGTGCTGGTCCGGAGGCACACTGATCCGGAGGTCGAACTCCGCTGACCTGATATGGGCTCCGCCAGTGAAAAAATCGACGCTGAATGGAGTCGCCCGCGCAGAATACCCGTAAAATCTGCCGCGCAGTTTCTCCTTCAGGCGCTCCGGAAACAC
>JBBQYT010000017.1:0-11516 GCA_038208385.1 Longimicrobiales bacterium
CCAGACGACCCGGACAATGCGTCCGGATGAGCGGCCTGCGCGCCCGGAGTCTGCGCTCGTCTGCCCGGTCATCGCATCATCTCTTCAACCGCCCGTGCGTCGGTGGGCAGCTCGAGTGTGAGCACCTCGCAGCCATCCTCGGTAACAAGCACATCATCTTCGATTCGAATGCCGATTCCGCGCAAATACCCGGGCACGTCCACCGTGTCCTGCGCGACGTACAGTCCGGGCTCGATTGTAAATACCATTCCCGCCTCGAGCCGGCGCGGCTGTGCATCTTTCATGTAATCGCCGACATCGTGCACATCGAGTCCGAGCCAGTGACTTGTTTTGTGCGGATAGAACGGCTTGATGCTCGTTTCCGCCTCGATCAGCGCCTCTGCGTCGCCTTCCAGAAGACCCAGCTCGAGCATCCCGTGCACGAGCGCAGCGAGCGCCGACCTGTGAACGTCCTGGAGCGTTGCGCCCGGCCGAACGACAGCGATCGCCGCAGCGTGTGCCGCGAGCACCACATCATACAGGTCGCGCTGCACGTCCGTGAATTTGCCGTTTACGGGGAACGTGCGCGAAACATCTGCGCAATACATGCGACGGCGCGCGCCCGCATCAACGAGCACGAGTGTGTTGTCCGCCAGCTCGCGCTCGTTCGTCGTGTAATGCAATATCGTTGCGTTGGCGCCGCCGGCCACAATCGCTGGAAACGACGAGCCGCTCGCGCCGCGCCGGCGGAATGCATAGTTCAGTGCCGCCTCGACCTGCCATTCGCCTGCATTGGGGCGAATCGACTTTGCCGCTTCGCGAAATGATGCAGCTGTAAGCGATGCGGCATCGCGCAGCAGTGTAATCTCTGTGGCGTCTTTCACGACGCGCATGTCATCGAGCAGGAGCGCTGGATCGGACAGCGTGAGTGGCGCTACGCCTGCGCGTTGCCTGCGTGCGAGCGCGGACTTCAACAGTTTGAGTACGATGTCATCGATGTCGCGCCTTCCGGCATCGGTCCGTACGTATATGCGCGACGCGTTCACTGCCAGGCGCGAGAGACGTTCGCCAAACTCACCAATTGGAAACGCGACGTCCGCGCCGAACAGATCGCACGCCGCCTCAATGCCGCCGCGCACGCCAGTCCACACTTCCCGCTCGGGATCGCGCGCACGCACGAACAGCGTGAACGGGGCATCGGCGCATCGTGGTCCGAGCACGGCGATGGCTTCGGGCTCGGTGTAGCCTGTCAGGTAATACAGCTCGGAGTCGGGCTGATACGGCACTTCCGCATCGCGCCCTACGTGCAGCTCGGGACCGGCGGGCAGAATGAGAATCGCATCGTCGCCCAACCGATCCAATACATGCTCACGACGCTGCGCGTACAGGCTGAAATCAGCTTGCGGATTGGGCACCATGTCTCACTTCACGAGGGTCTGGACGATCCACCGGATGCGCGTGGCGATCGAGTAGACGGCAATATAATCACCCGAGGGCTGATCCACCCTGCGCGTTTCGAAAGCCAGGAGCGTGGCCGTGGTCGTGCCGGCCTTGTCGAGCGGCTGGTACTCGGGCGGTACAGTAATCGTGGCCGGAGGCGGTCCATCGCCGCCAAGGCGAAACGCTTTTGCGCCGTCCGAAATTTCGATCAGCCAGGTCCGGGACACAGTCGCAGAATCGATCGCGAACGACTGCGGCAGACGGACGTGCAGAATGAATGGCGCTGCAAAACTGAATCGAACGGTGTCGCGGTCCGCCTGCTGGGGAATCGCCAGCGCGAGGACCGCCGGCGGTGTCACTCCGACGACGGTCGGCGGCTGAAAGCGCAGAAAGCCGCTGTTCTTTGCATCGACGGTGACGCTGCCTATGTAATCGCGCTGGTTGTCCGCTGCAATGTTCGAAGACGATAGTGGCGCGGCATTGATGCGCAGCGAGTCGGGTGAAACCATTCGCCATGCATGATTCATGTCGGAGCCCGGTGTCAGATGCGCTCGGACGTTCACAGAGCCATCGGGCAATACATCAGCACTCGCACTGAAGAGCACCGCGCCCGAGGGTGGGAATACAGGCTCGACAAAATCAATGCACGCAGTATTCGCAAGCATTGCAAACAGCACGACTGCGTTTCGTGCATTCATCAGTTGAGGCGGGCCAGGTACTCGGCCTCCAGCTCCCAGGGCCTGGCATCATGCCTTGGAATGAAGCGCGAGATTGTCGAAAGAACGTCAGCACTGAAATTGAGGTCGACAAAACGATCGAGTGTTTTGCCAAGCGGGACCCGCGGCAGATAGTGCGCCTGCAATGGATCGATCATTGTCGAAAAAATCTGGTCGTGCTGGATCGTGTGCACGCGCTCGTGTGCGAGCGTCCGCAGGAAAGCGGTTCTGCCGAATGATGGAATGTCACCGATGAGTATGTTGCCGGCAGCGGCTACACCGCCCGCATCGAGTGTATCACCCTTGAAGCGCAGAAACCGATTGTGTGTGCGGAAAACTGCGCCGCCGGCGGACAGGCTTTGTGACGCATCAAAGAACAGCCTGGGCTCCGCAATGCCGTAGATCGTCCACGCGAGCGATGGTACATCCAGACGTATGCGCGTCGAGCGCAATGCACGCGGCGCTACGTAGAACCGTACGGGCCCGAACGGCAGGATAAGACGTCCGAACGCAGGCTGTGAATCGCCCGCATTGCGGATCACCGACGCACCCACTGCAGCGATCTCGCGGCCGAGTATGCCCGCTCCATCGAAACGCCTTGCCGTGATGCGCTTCCCACCATACGTGATCAGCCCACCGAGCGCACCGCGCGTGAAGCCATCCTTGAACGAGCGCCCGCGCACCTTCTGCGCGATGCCGCCGGTGAGCGCACCGAGCAGAACGTTGCCGCTCGCAATCTCGAATGTGCCCACCCAGGACGGGTACTTGAGCGGTTGTATGACCAGCGTGTCGATCGTTTGAGCTGATGCGATAGACGGCAGGAGCGGCAGCGCAACGGCCGCGATGATGAAGAAAAGACGCCGCATCAACTCAAAGCTGCGCTGATCGCGCGGATGACACTCGGTGTGAGCCTCGACCATTCAGCCTCGTCGGTCTTTGTGACCGTCACGAAATCACTGACCATGAAAATGCTCGCCACCCCACCCAGCGCGAAAAGCACCTCGCCCAGCGGATCGCCGGCGGCCGACGCAGCACTATTGAACGAGCGCGAGCCGCCGCCCTCCAAAACCTTGCGATCGAGCACGAACTTCCCCGCATTCGGATTCGGTGTGCCTGAAATCGGACGCTGACGGGCGCCATGGTTGTTCTCCACGAGGGGACTTCACGCGATTACGTCCCCGCCATCTTGCAAGCAGGGCTGTGCCGATGCAAGTTGGCTCGAACTCAGACCACTCACCGATTGGAGTCCCGCCGATGCATATTTTCAAGGAACCGAAAGTCACGCTGCTGGCGAGGCAGCAGTTCCTTGGCGCACCGCACATCAAGTGGCAGAGCGACACAGAAATTCCGGGCCAGGCGCTCGCGGAGTTCGCTGGACGCCTGTGCTATCTGAGCTTTGGCCCCGATGCGGGCTTCGAGGGTGGGCACAAGCTGATTGCGGGCCGCACCAGCAACAGTGACTACCTCGACAACATCATGAAGGTTCGCCACGGCAGCGTCATCGAGCACGCCGTCTGGACGTTCCTTTTCGAAGGTGTGAGCCGCGCGCTCAGCCACGAGCTCGTGCGCCATCGCCACTTGTCGTTTTCGCAGCTCAGCCAGCGCTATGTCGATGAGTCCGAAGTTGCATTCGTACTGCCGCCCGAGATCGAAGAGGGCAGCGAAGCCTACACGATCTTCGAGCAGAGCTGCGCACGCGCAAATGATGAGTATCGGCAATTGCTCGAGCGCGTCGAAGAACAGGTCAAAGATGAGCCTTCGGCGACGCTTCGCCGCAAGCGCGCGAGGCAGACCGCACGCAGCGTGCTGCCCAACGCAGCGGAAACAAAAATCGTCGTGACAGGAAATGCGCGCGCGTGGCGACACTTTATCGAGCTGCGCGGCTCCGCGTCTGCCGAGTCCGAGATCCGCCGACTCGCGCTCGTCGTGCTCGCCGCACTGCGGGAGGAAGCTCCCGCACTCTTCCGCGATTATGTCGTAACCAAACAGGAAAACGGCATTGAGGTCGTCAGCACGGACTTCGCCAGTGTGTAACCCAATGTCATGAAGAACGACGCGCGAGATGTCGACTCCTACGACATCGCAAGCAAACTCACCGTCAACAGTACCTCCCTCCTGTTCGGCCTCGTGCTCGGCGGTCTCGGTGCCGCCGGCGCACAGCTCGTCCATCACTCAGCTCTTTACGGCTTCGTCGCCGGGTCGGGCATCGCCGTTGGACTGATCCAGTTCTTTGGCCGCATCTTTCCCACCATCATGAGCGATTACGGTAGCAGGATCTACGCCCCCGACGGCAGCTCCACACCCGCGCCACCCGAATACTCACTCGCCCAATCGCTCGCCGTGCGCGGACAATTCGTCGCCGCAATCAAAACATACGAAGATGCGATTTTCGAGCACCCCGATGACCCCGAGCCCTGCATCCGCATCGCACGCATCCTGCGCGACTCCCTGCATCGCTACGACGACGCAGTCTTGTGGTTCCGGCGCGCGCGCGACAAAAGCAGCATCACGAACGGTCAGGAAATGATGATCAATCGCGAAATCGCCGAGCTGTACATGTTCACGATGCGATCGCCCTCCAAAGCCACTCCCGAGCTCGCACGACTCGCCCAAAAACACCCCGACACCGCCGCCGGCGAATGGGCGCGCAAGAACTTGCGCGAGATCAAGGAGATCATGAGGACGGAGGAAAGTAGCGGCGGCAGCGACGGCAGCGACGGCAGCGATTAGCGATTAGCGATTAGCGATTAGCGATTAGTTTTAGGGATTAGGGATTAGGGATTAGGGATTAGCGAAATCGAGAGCGAACCGGCCCGGGGGCCCCCCACATCAAAATTGACTGCGTCTTCGGGGCGAGTCCATAGCGAATTCGGACAGAATTCTCCGTGAAACGATGTCGTTCTACAGTCCAGCCCATCAGGCCCGCGTCCGATCACACCGTTATGGCAAGGTCACCCTCAAACCGCCATTTATGTTGCAATCGAGAATTCGTGCTAATCGAGAATTCGTGCTAATCGCTAATCGCTAATCGCTAATCGCTAATCGCTTTCTCTAATCGCTAATCTCTAATCTCTAATCTCTGCCCCTAAATGGACACCTTCCTGCAAGACCTCCGCTACGCGCTGCGTGTTCTCGCACGACGACGCTCACTCGCGATCATTACGATTCTCACGCTCGCGATCGGCATTGGCGCCAATACGGCAATCTTCAGTACGCTCGATGCAATGCTGTTGCGGCCGCTGCCATTTCGCGATCAGGGCCAGCTCGTGCGGGTGCGTGAGACGCGCGGTTCGCCGCAGGATCTCGAGAATCTGCAATCGCTTTCTCCGGCGACGTACCGGCAATGGCGGACCGCTACGAATGTGTTCGATGGCATTGGTGCGGCGACGGGGATCGACCTCAACATCACGGGCGACGGTGTGCCGCTTCGCTACCAGGGCTCGGCCATCTCGGCGAATTTCTTCCGCGTGCTCGGCATTCCGCCGGTTCTTGGCAGAGATTTTCAGGACAATGAAGATGCGCCGGGTGCAGAGCGAGTGATGTTGCTGGGGTTTGGTGTATGGCAGGATCGGTTCGGCGGGGATCGCTCGGTACTCGGAAAGTCGCTCACAGTGAACGGCGAGCGCTACACGATCGTAGGCGTGATGCCAGCGCACCTGCGTCATCCCTACGAAGCGGAAATGTGGGTGCCGCTGCGTTTGCCCGCAGCTGTTGCGCCGAGGCGTTCGTACTTCCTGTATGCACCCGCGCGACTGCATAAGGGCATCACAGCCGCGCGAGCTGAGTCAGAGCTGGCCGCTCTTGCCGCCCGCTATGGCGCGGCGGAGCCGGCCGCAGACAATCCGAGAGCCGCGCGCGTTTCGCCATTGAGGCAGGAGCTTGCCGGCGATGTGAAGCCGACACTGCTGATGCTGCTTGCAGGCGCGGCTTTCCTGCTTCTACTCGGAACTGCCAACGCATCGAGCCTTCTGCTCGTCGAAACCCTCAACCGACGCGGCGAGATTGCGCTCCGTACCGCGCTCGGTGCGTCGCGCGCTCGTCTAACGCGCCAGTTTCTCGTGCAGAATATCGTGCTGGCGCTCATCGCCGCGATTCTTGGACTCGCCATCGCGTTCCTCGTGATCGAGCCACTCATTGCCTTCAGTCGTGAGACTGCAATGGCGGAATTCGATTCGCAGATCCACGCCGATCCTCGCACAATCGGATTCACAATCGCAATCGCACTGATTGTCGGCACGGCAGCGACGATGCTTCCTGCACTGCGCGCGTCCGGCAGTTCGGTCACCGAACAACTGCGCGCTGCGGCTCGCTCGGTTGTCGGGAGCAGCCAGAGGCGCAGACTGAATGCGATTGTGATCGTCGAAATCGCATCATCGGTGGTGCTGCTTGCCGGCGCAGCGGTAGTTTTGCAGAGCTTTCGTGCGCAACAGCGAAAGCCACTCGGCTTCGAGCCCGCGTCGCGCATTACATTTGACGTGAGCCTGCCGAATCGCCGCTATCCAACTGTCGCACTGCGTACGGCTTTCGTGCGCGCGGCAGTGCGTGAGATTGCGACAACGCCAGGAGCGGTCGCAGTCGGAGCGAGTACCGTGCAGCCAATGTATCCAGGACAGGAATACGCATCGTACACGCTGCGCGAGAGGCAGTCGGGAGACCGTGGCGGCTTTCCAGTCCATCATCGCGAAATCACGCCCGGCTATCTCGTCACGCTCGGCATTCCGGTTTTGCGTGGGCGCGATGTATCGGAAAACGATGGTCCGCAGTCACCACGTGTCGTTCTGATCAGCAGCTCGATGGCCCGGCATCTCTGGCCTGGCCAGGACGCGATCGGCAGGCAGATCAAGGTTGGCGAACAGGCGGGAGACGGGCCGTGGTTGCGTGTGATTGGCGTCGTCGGCGATGTGTATCACAGCAAGGACGATTTTCTCGATCTCGATGACACCTGGTACCTGCCGTACAACCAGCCCCTCGGGGGACTGCAGAACATGAGCTTCGTGGTGGAAGCGCGCGGCGACCCGGCATCGCTGTCAAAGGCATTGCGTGCAGCCATCGCGCAGGTTGATCCTGAACAGCCCATCTACAACGTCGCGCAAATGCCGGAGCTGGTGCAGAAGGCGCTCGCGCAACCGCGCTTCCGCGCGCGCGTCTTCGCAGGCTTCGCGCTCGCCGGATTGTTGCTCGCCTGCGTGGGACTCTACGGCGTACTGTCGTTCACAATTGCGCAGCGCAGCCGCGAGCTCGGCGTGCGCATGGCGCTCGGCGCACGCGTGCATGACATCCTCCGTGGCCTCGCCCTCGAAACGGCTGGCGTAACTCTGATTGGAATTGCGATTGGTACTGCTACGGCAGTCGTCGTCACGCAGATCTGGCGAGTCGCGAAGTTTGGCGTGCAGATGCCGGGGCCATTCGTTTACACGGGGATTGCAGTCGTGTTGTGTCTCGTTGCAGCCGTTGCGGGTTGTGGGCCTGCATTGCGCGCAGCCCGCATCGATCCGGCGATTTCATTGCGCGGCGAATAGCGCGGGTTTACCAGTCTTCTTTCTCGTCCCACGACTCGTCCTCGAGAAAGCGCTTTTCCTCTTCATTAATCTCGTCGAAGTCGAGCGGCTCGTCTTCCTCCATCTCGACGTAGCCGTGCGTCTCGATGCTGCGGATGATGTCATCATCCAGGGACGACTCGGCCCGTGCAGCGCGCTCGATTCGCCGCCGCACAAACAGGCCACCCGCGGCGGCGAGGAGCGCGGCTGCAAGTGCCCACATCAAGCCGCGTCGAGTGACGTCTCCACTGCTGCCGACTTTTCCTGGTCGCGCTGACAATCAACGCACATTTGCGTCCATGGTACCAGGTCCAACCGCTCGAAGGATATTTCCTTTCCGCAATTGCTGCACAAGCCGTACTTCTCGGGCTCGCGGTACAACCTGCGCAGCGCTGCGTCGATCGCGTACAGCTGACTGCCTTCCTTCGTCGCCAGCAGGAATTCCTTCTCCTGCTCCATCGTGTCCGTACCTTCATCCGCGAAGTGCAGCGGATACGTCGTCAGATCACCATCGCTTTGCGAACCATCCGCACGTGTCTTGTCGTCGAACTTCTGCAGCACCTTCAGTGCGCGCGCGCGTTCGCGGAGCAAACGCTGCTCCAGGTGATCACGTTCCTTCTTTGTCATCGGGCTAACTATCCTGCAGAAAAGAGAGTGATCGTCACTCGTCACCGCGAAGCGAACAGGCAACAACCGTTCCGCGTAGCTGCCAATTGCAGTAAAACACTACCGGCGTTGGGCTCCCGTTGTGTCACGCGCGGGCGGCCTCAACGTTGGTGTCGCAGGGGCGGGCACGCCAAGAAGTGGCGGCGCGCCGGCTGTGTCAGTGCGCGCGGGACGTGCAGCGGGCGCAGTAGTATCGCGTCGTTCGCGGTTACGCGTTTCGACGGGCACGCCAAGCAGCTTCGGTCCAGTCGGCTCCTTCTTCTTTACGACAGTTGGCGTCAGCGGCTTGTAATGGAACTGCGGTCCCCACTCGGGCAGTCGCGCGTACGGCTTCTCGGGCGCGACGGGCTCAGGAGCAGCAGCGCGGAGCTTCGGCTGCGCTTCTGCAGCAGCAATTTGCGCCGGTGTCATCGGCGTGAAATGGAACTGCGGTGCGAAGGCTGGCAACGGCGCAGTTGTCTTCGTCAGCGAGTCGACTGGCGGTGCGACCGCGAGCGGTTTGTAGTGGAACTGTGGATCGAATTCAGGCAGTGACCTGTACTTGGCCGGCTCGAATGCGACAGCCTGGTGGAACGCATCGGTAATTGGCACAGTATCCGGATAATGTGACTTCAAAGCATACGGCTGTTTTCCGCGCACGAACGGATCCAGCTTCGCGAGGCTGTCTGGATTGAGCGATGCGAATACGCGCGGATCGAGCGGACGAATGGCGCTCATCGGAAGCAGGAACGGCGGGATCGGCAGGTGTGCTGCGCGCTTCGCATCGAAGTGGCCATCGCCATCCGAATCCCACATCTCCATTTCGATGATGCTGTCGCGATTCAAATCGAACAGATATTTGCGCGGCTTGCCCGCGTAGTCGAGCACGAAGAAACGACCGCCATCGGGCGTGTCCCATTCGTGACTGACGATCTCCATCGGCTGTTCGGGATCGCCGCAATCCGACCGGCGACTTCCCGCACTGCGGATGGACTCGAACACAGGCATCGGCTGTTCAGGCCGCTTGAATTCTGTCGGAAAAATCGGCGGCTGCGCAGCAGCAGGACGGTGCAGGAGAGACGGATCGAGCTTCACATCGAGCAGTCCGGTCTGCCTGTTCGTGATGTCTTTGCCACCAAACGAATAAAAAATAGCAAGCTGCGAAAGCGGTTTGATGTCGTTCGTCGGTGCGGGGATGAAATCCGGAACGGAATCGCTCAGCGCAACGCAGTAGTACGCGGGCAGCAGCGGCTCGAGCCAGAGCGTGTCGAGTGATGGGAGCACCATCGGCATCCGGCCAGGCTGGATTTCTGGCGATTGAACTACGATCTCGTATCGTGTGAGCGGATTGTCCGGCGAACGGCTCGACGGGAGCTCGGAGCCATCATTTGCGACGACGCGAAAACGCGACGGAACGCTCAGGTGCAGAATCGACGGCGAACCGGCCCTGCGACCCGTATTGCTGACGGCAAGAACGAGAGGAAGACGCGCGACTGCATCGCCTAACGCAGGATCGGTGGTGTCAGCCCACGAGCGCGGAATGCTCACAGTCGTATCAAAACGACCAGCGCCATCAAGCGCGACGAGCTTGAGCGCCGGGTGAATGGACCAACCCCACGGGAAAAAAATCAACGCAGCAGCAACGGCAACGGCAAGCACGACAAGAAACGTGAGCCGCAGCCGCATCAGTGGGGCGAATCTGGAACCGGATAGTCGCATCGGGCGCTACATCTGCACGGGACGTGCCCGGGTGTTCTCGGTGATCAGTTCGGAGCCAGCCTCTCTGATTGGCGTGTCTCGTGTCTCGTTCTAACAGCCGGTGATCAACGCGCCACACGCCACGCGCTACAAGCCCACGCCATTCAAGCGATGTACTTCAGCCCGCTGCCCGTATTGAACAACACGATCTCTTCATCGGCCCTCAGGAGCCCACGCTTGAGGAGGCGCGGAATCGCCGCGGCGGTCGCACCGCCTTCCGGCGCAGCAAAAATGCCCGTCGTCCGACCCATCAGGAGGACCGCTTCCGCCATTGCTTCGTCCTCGATCGCGATGGCCGCGCCATTCGACTCCCGGATCGCATCCAGCATCAGGAAATCACCGACAGCTTTTGGTACCCGCAGCCCTGAAGCATACGTGTGCGCGTTCTCCCACGGCTCCGCAAACTTGGCCCCTTCCTCCCATGCCCTGATGATCGGCGCACACCCGGCCGCCTGAACCGAAATCATCCGCGGCCGCTCGCTCCCGATCCAACCCAGCTCCTGCATCTCCTCGAACGCCTTCCACATTCCCACCAGCCCCGTCCCGCCACCCGTCGGATATACGATGACGTCCGGCAACCGCCCCTCCAGCTGCTCGAACAGCTCATAGCCCATCGTCTTCTTGCCCTCCACCCGGTAAGGCTCCTTGAGCGTCGAAATATCGAACCAGCCGTGCGCTTTTGAGCCTTCGGCGACACGCGCGCCGGCATCCGTGATCAGCCCTGCAATCAGCTCCAGGTCCGCCCCGAGCGCGCGCGTCTCCTCAACGATCGGCTTCGGCGTATCATTCGGCATGACGATATGAGCCCTGAGCCCCGCAGCCGCCGCGTAGGCCGCGAGCGCCGATCCGGCATTGCCCGCCGACGGAATCGCCAGCTCCGTTGCCCCAAGCTCCCACGCCCGCGCCACCGCCATCACCAGCCCGCGCGCCTTGAAGCTGCCCGTCGGATTCTGGCCTTCATCCTTGATCCAGATCTTGTCCACACCCAGCTCATTGGCGAGCCGCGGGGCATCGATCATGGGGGTAAAGCCCTCACCCAGGGTCAGGCGATACTTCGCGTCGCGGACAGGCAGTACCTCCGCGTAGCGCCACAACGTCGGCTCGCGGCCCTTGAGGGTCGGAAGGCGGAAGCTGTCCTTGATCGCCTGAAGGTCGTAGCGCGCGTAAAGCGGTTTCTCGCAGCACGGCGAAAGCCGCAAAAGAACCTCGCTGTCGAATGTATTGCCGCACCGTGTGCACTCGAGGTGAATTGCCCCCCGCGCCTCAATCGTCGTCGTCATTGCATTCCGTTTTTTTTTTGAATTGGTGGAGTTTTGGCCCTGCGATATAAGCCGCCCACGCCTTCTCCGGCAAGGCATGCTTTTGGGCTGGGCCGGGCTTTTTACTGCGGGAACCGACGGCCCCGTTCCCCTGAAATCAGCCGCTTTTACCCGGAGGATCT
>JBBQYT010000018.1:0-11296 GCA_038208385.1 Longimicrobiales bacterium
TTGTTCGACGGACCGCTGTACACGGTGCACAAGATTCTCACTGCCGTTCGTCTCGCAGAGCGCCTCGAACAGCTGCTTGGACGCGAAGTCACTGCGCTGTTCTGGAATGCGTCCAATGACCACGACTGGCAGGAAGCCAACCACACGCACGTGATCGACGTGCACAATTATCTCCGCAGGATCGAGCTTCCTGAACGCGATGATGCACCGGTATCGATGGAGCATCGCCTTCTCGGCAGTGATGTCGACGCAGCGTTCGAGCAATTGACGCAGCTGTTGCCGGTGTCAGAGTTTACGCCCGTACTGCTCGAGCAGGTTCGCAAGGCATATTCGGCAGACAGGACGATGGCGGAAGCATTCGAAGAACGCATTGCAACGTGCTTCGCGGACTTCAATCTGCTGATGGTCGATGCATCGGATCCGGCGTTGTGTACGCTTGCGCGTCCGCTGTTCGATCGCGAGCTGACGCGCTCAACAGAACACAACGCAGTGCTGCAAAAACAAACCTCGAAAGTCGAAGCCGCAGGGTACTCCGCCCAGGTTTCCATCGCCGCGGATGCGGCAAATGTGTTTTACGAAGATGAGAAGGGCCGGGAGCGACTGGTGCGCGAAAATGGCGCGTGGGTGCTGCGCCGAACGAAGCGTCGCATGAGCGACGGTGAAGTGCGTGCGCTGCTCGCGGATCATCCGGGGCGATTTTCGGCGAACGTGCTGCTCAGGCCTGTTGTCGAGAGCGCGTTGTTTCCGACGCTTGCGTACGTGGCGGGCCCGGCGGAGACGAGCTACTTCGCGCAGCTGGGCTGTTTGTTTGCCGAGCATGAAGTGGGCATGCCGCTCGTGTTTCCGCGCGCGAGCGTGACGCTCGTCGAGCACAAGGTCCGGAAAGTGCTCAACAAGATGAATTTACAGATCGCGGATTTCCGGCGGCCATTGCAGGAGCTGACGGCGCAGATCGTCCGCGACGAGCTTCCAGCGGACGTTGGAGAAGCGCTCGCGTCGCTGCAAAAGGCCATCGATGATGGGTACGAGAAGCTGGAGCAGACGGCAAAGGCGATCGACCCAACGCTCAAGGGACCGCTCGGCAAGGCGCACAACGCCAGCCAGGGTCAGCTGCGCGACGCGGAAAAGAAGATCCTCAACCACCTGAAGGCAAAGAACGAAGTGGTACTCGAGCAGGTTCACAAAGCTGCGGTCAACCTGTTCCCGGACGGGGCTCCGCAGGAGCGCGTTCTGACTGTGATTCATTATCTGGCCAGGTTCGGGCCTGAGCTGCTGCCGCAGATCGCATCGAAGATCGACATCCGGCTGGACGCACCCGCGCCGGGCTGGACGGGCGTGGACTGCACGTGATGCGAATGCATCCATGCTTGCCTGTCTCCCGCGCTGGAATAGCTTGAGAGCATGTGGATCCTTGTCGTGATTCTCGCGCTAATGATACCGCTCATAGCCGTCGTGCTCGACTCGCCGGTCGTGCGCGCGCTGGCGGGCCGTTGGGAGCGGGAAGGCCAGCCTGAAGCTGTCGACCCGTTGCTGGGCTCCCGCGTCGCCGCACTCGAAGCAGAAGTCGAGCGCCTGAACCGCGAGATCGAAAGCACCCGCGAAGAGAGCCAGTTCGTACGTCGTCTTCTCGAGAAGAAACCCGACGGAGGGTTGCTGCCGCCTGGTGAACCACAAGACTGACGGTCCGGTGGCCCCGGCTTCCATACCCGCAGAAGAGGCGAAGAAGCCTGCTGCCGGTGCCTTTGCCCGTCTCGTGGCAGCCGGCATTTTCCTCAGTCGCATGTCGGGTCTCGTACGCGAGGCCATCTTCGCACGCTATTTCGGCACCACGATGTTCGCGGATGTATTCCGCGCCGCACTGCGAATCCCGAACGTTCTGCAAAATCTGCTCGGCGAGGGCACGCTGAGCGCTTCGTTCGTACCGGTTTATTCGGAGCTTCTCCACCAGGGCAAAAAGGAAGAAGCAGGCCGCGTCGCGGGCGCCGTGTTCTCCATACTGCTCGTGGTTGCAGGCGCATTTTCGCTGCTCGGCGTATTCATGGCGCCGCTCATGGTGGACGTCTTCCTTTACGGCTTTCACGGCGAGCGCCGCGCGCTCGCGATCCCCGCCATCCGCATCATCTTCCCGATGACCGGCATCCTCGTCCTGTCCGCATGGGCGCTCGGAATTCTGAACAGTCACCGGAAGTTTTTCATTCCGTACGTAGCGCCGGTGCTGTGGAACGTGTCGATGATCGCGGGCCTGCTGATCCTCGGCACACGGATGGACCTGGCGCACCTGGTCATCGCACTGTCATGGGCGGCATTGCTCGGCGGCATACTCCAGCTCGGCGTGCAGCTCCCGTGGGTGTTCCAGCTCGAGAAGAACCTGAGCTTCAAGTGGAGCAACACGCGGCTACCGGAGTCGCGCGAGATCGTTCGGAACGCGTGGCCGGCGATCATTGGCCGCGGCGTCGTCCAGATCAGCGCATGGATCGACGTGTTCCTCGCCTCGCTCCTGTCTGTGGGCGCGATTGCAGTGCTCACCTATTCGACGACGCTCTACCTGCTGCCGATCAGCCTCTTCGGAATGTCGGTGGCGGCTTCCGAGCTGCCGGACCTCGCCCGCCAGCGCCTCGAGGGCACTGAGCTGCTCCGCGAGCGCGTCAAGGCCGGCCTCCAGCAGATTGCCGTCTTCGTGGTGCCGTCCGTCGTGGGATTCTTTGTGCTAGGCGATGTCATTGTGGCCGCTCTCTATCAGCACGGCCGTTTCAGTCCACTCGACACGATGATTACGTACATCGTGCTGGCCGGCTTCACGCTCGGCCTGCAGGCCTCGACCAGCACGCGGCTCCTTTCCTCGACGTTCTTCGCGTTGCACGACACACGCAAACCAGCATTGTATGCGACGATTCGCGTAGCGATCACCGGTTTCCTGGGCTACGCACTCATGAGGCCGTTCGAGGCGATGGCGTCGTTTCAGGGCCGGCCGCTCGGCGCGCTCGGGCTGAGCCTGGGCGCCGGCGTCGGCGCGTGGGTGGAATGGTGGTTACTCAGACGCGGACTGAAAAAGAAGATCGGGCCTGTCGCGATGGGAATGCCCGTGCTGCTCCGAATGTATGGCGCGGCCCTCGCCGGTGCCGCGGTCGGACGCGCCATCGCTTACGTAGTGCCTCCGACGAACCCGATCATTCGCGGAGTGCTCGTTCTCGGTCCGTTTGGCCTGCTCTACTTCGGTATTGCCCACCTGCTCGGAATCCCACAGGCCTCGGCCGTTGTGAATCGCTTTACGCGCCTGATTTTCAGGAACGCAGCAGGGTCGGCGGGTAGTAATGAAGGCGGCGATTAGCGCGGTAGACTAATCGCTAATCGCTAATCGCAAATCGCTGATTTCGTGGCAAACTCCGAGACTCTCGACAGAAAACTCCAAGCGCTTCCAGCGAAACCCGGCGTCTACCTTTTCAAGGACGAGCGCGGGGAGATTCTGTACGTCGGCAAGGCAAAGTCGCTGCGGTCGCGGGTCAGGAATCACTTTGTCATTGACGACAACACGATGCTCAAGAATCGCGAGATGGTTCGGCGCATCCGCGATGTCGATACGATCGTGGTGGGCTCGGAGGCCGAAGCGCTGCTGCTCGAGGCCAATCTCATCAAGGCGCACCATCCGCGCTTCAACATCCGCCTGAAAGACGACAAGAAGTATCCCTACATCAAGGTCACGCTTCACGAGGCGTTTCCACGGGTGTACGTGACGCGCACGCTGGCGAATGATGGTGCGCGCTACTTCGGTCCGTATACGGAAGTCGGGACAATGCGGCACTCGCTGGAGGTGATCAAGCGCGTATTCACCGTGCGTAGCTGCCGCTACGACCTTCCGACCGACGCTCCCGCACGTCCGTGTCTGGACTACCACATCGGTCGGTGCCAGGCGCCGTGCGTCGGACTCCAGGAAGTCGGTGACTACCGTCGGATGATCGACGAAGTGGTCGATGTGCTGAACGGCCGAACGGATGGACTGCGGAGCAGAATCGCGGCGCAAATGGTGGATGCGGCAAGCCGCTTGAACTTCGAGGCAGCGGCTGCGCTCCGGGATGTGCTGGTTGCACTCGAGGCACTCGACCGCAGGCAGCGCATGATGGACATCCGCGGTGGCGATCAGGATGTTCTCGGCATTGCGCGCGACGGCGAGCAGGCGTGCTCGGTGCTGCTGCGCATCCGCGAGGGCAAGCTGCTGGGGCGCGAGCTGGATTTCTTCGAGAACCTCGAGGCGGAAGACGATGAAGCGCTGCTCACCGCTGCGGCGACTCGTTTCTATCTGGGGCGTGGCGAATATGGAACGGCGGATCTGCCGCGCGAAGTCCTGGTTCCCGGAGAGTTCGATGACCGCGAGGTGCTGGAGCAGCTCTTAAGCGATGTTGAAGGGCGGAAAGTGCAGGTGTTGGTGCCGCAGCGCGGCGAGAAGCTGCGTTTGGTGGAGCTCGCAAACCAGAACGCGCGCCATCTACTGGAAGAGCGCTCGGTGATGTCGGAAGTCGTGCGCGAGCGCGCCGACGATGTGCTGTACGAGCTGCAGGAGTCTCTGGAGCTGAAAGTGGTGCCGCGTTTAATCGTCTGCTTCGACATCTCGCACACGCAGGGCAGCGAGCTTGTCGGGAGTGCAGTCGTTTTCCGGAATGGTGAGCCGTACAAGGCGGAGTATCGGCGGTTCCGGATCAAGGGCGCGTGGAGAAACGATGACTTCCGTTCGATGCACGAGATCGTCGGCAGATATTTCCGGCGTCGTCTGGAGGAAAAACTGCCGCTGCCGGAGCTTGCGCTCATCGATGGTGGCAAGGGACAGCTGAGCGCCGCCGTGGCTGCTGCAAGCGAAGCCGGCGCTGTCGATGTTGCGTTTATCGGTCTGGCGAAGCGTGAGGAGGAAATCTACCTTGTCGGCCGCTCCGACCCTCTCCGACTCGCACGCACGAATCCGGGCCTGCGCCTGCTGCAGCGCGCGCGCAACGAAGCGCATCGCTTTGCAATCACCTACAATCGTCAACTGCGCACAAAGAGGACTCTCTCATCAGAGTTGGGTGAAATACCCGGGGTGGGGCCGGCGCGCCAACAAGTGCTCCTCTCGCGTTTTGGGTCGGTGCGAGGTGTGCGTGCTGCTTCTGCGGAGGAGATTGCTACGGTGCCGGGGTTTTCTCTTGCGACTGCCGGGCGGATTCTCGAGCATCTGGGGCGGGAGAGAAGCAAATCCACCGCAGAGGCTCGGAGCTCCGCTGAGGTTTCGCAGAGTGATCCCGGTGGTTCAGCAGAATGAAGTTGTTTTTTTGAAAATATCAAATTCATTTCTCCGCGAAACCTCAGCGTAACTCTGAGCCTCTGCGGTGAGATGTAAAAACGACAGGATGAAACCACAGAGTGATTAGAACGAGGTTCGCCCCAAGTCCAACCGGAAGTCTCCACGTAGGCAACGCGCGTCTCGCGGTGCTGAACTGGATTTTTGCGCGCCACTCGAACGGCTCATTCGTTCTCAGGATCGAGGACACGGACGAGGAGCGGAATCTCGAGGGCTCGGATGCGCAGATTCTCGAGGACCTGAGCTGGCTGGGGCTGAAGTGGGATGAGGGTCCGACGAGCAAGGGCGAAGTCGGCGCGTTTGGACCGTACAGGCAGAGCGGGCGCACGAAGCTGCACCAGGAGCATGCGAAGCAGCTGCTGCAGCGTCGCTATGCGTTCAACTGCTATTGCACGGATGAAGAGCTGGATGCGCGGCGCGAGGCTGCTATTGCACGCGGCGACAGCGCCACGTACGACGGCACGTGCCTCAGGCGCAGTCCGTCAGAGATAAGGGAGCTCATCACAGAGGGACGCCTGCCTGCAATCCGGTTTCACGTGGCCCCCGGCGACTACATCATCGTCGAAGACGTCATCCGTGGTAACGTTCATTTCCCGCGCGCCGATATTGGCGACTTCATCATTCTGCGGTCGAACGGACAGCCCACGTACAATTTTGCTGTCGTGGTCGATGACATCATGATGGACATCACGCACGTCATACGTGGTGTCGGGCATCTCTCGAACACGCCACGACAGGCGCTCGTGTTCGATGCATTCGGCGCACAGAGACCCGTGTTTGCGCACGTGCCGCAGGTGCTCGGGCCCGATCGTCAGAAGTTGTCCAAGCGACATGGAGCGCCATCCCTCGCCGACTATAGACGGCTGGGCTACCACCCCGACGGGCTCGTGAACTACCTCTCGCTCCTCTCCTGGTCCACGGCTTCGGGCGAGGAGGTCTTGACGCGCGAGCAGCTGGTGTCGGAGATCTCGCTCGAGCGCGTGGGTGCTGCAGATGTCGTGTTCGATCCGGCGAAGCTCGACTTTCTTTCGGCAAAGCACATCGAGCGCATGTCGATGGATGACCTCGTGCGCGCTATCGAGCCGTTTGTCGACCGCGATCGCTTTGCATTCACGGATGAGCAGCTGAGCGTCGCGGTGAAGGCGGTGCGCACGCATCTTGTCGCCTTCTCGAAGATCAATGAGTTCCTGCCCGCGTTCGTGCCGATCGACTACGTGCCGCTCAATCCGCTGCGCGAGCGTGAGAGCGCGGTGCCGGTGCTCGAGGCTGCGCGCACGAGGCTCAGCGATGTGAAGTGGGACGTCGGTGCCATCGCTGAAGCGATCAAGGCCGTCGGCAAACAGACGGGTGCATCGGGCAAGGCGTTGTACGAGCCGGTTCGACTTGCACTCACGGGTGATGAGCATGGCTCGCCGCTCAATGCGATCATCTTCGTGCAGGGAAGAGAAGTTGTGGTGCATGCACTCGACCGGGCGCTCGAAGCGCTGAAGGAGTTGACTTGAATTCGACTGGAGCGCGTTCCGTCCGTGGGTTGCTCTTCGATCCATTCGCCGGCATCAGCGGCGACATGGTGCTTGGTGGACTCATCGATCTGGGGCTCGATCCGGAGTGGCTGCGCGATTTCATCGCATCGCTCAACCTCGGTGACATCAAGGTTTTCATCGAGCGTGCGCAGCGTCGCAGCATCTCATGCGGCCGGGTCTATTTCGATCTGCCGCATCAACATGCGCACCGTCACCTCAAGCATGTTGTCGAGATCATCGAGAAGAGTGGCGCGAGCGACATCGTCAAACAACGTGCGCTGAATGCGTTCACAAAACTCGCTTCCGCAGAAGCTGAAGTGCACGGAACGACAATCGAAAAAGTGCACTTCCACGAGGTCGGTGCGCTCGATTCGATTCTCGATGTGTTGTGCTCGATGGCAGCCATCACGCAGCTCGGATTCGAGCGCTTCTACACGCGCCCTGTCGCCATCGGATCCGGCTGGGTGATGATTGAGCATGGCAATTTTCCGCTGCCCGCACCGGCAACACTCAAGCTGCTCGCAGGGCTCCCCATTCGGGAGACCGGGTTCGCCGAGGAGTGCACGACGCCTACCGGCGCCGCGATCCTTGCAGCGCTCGTGGAAAGCAATTTGCCGGGGAACGTGGTCGTCGGAAAAAGCGGCTTTGGCGCGGGCACGCGCGATCCGGAAAACCGACCAAACGCGCTGCGCCTCATCGAGTGTGAAGTCGAAGACGCCGCCGCCGATGCGCTTTTCATCGTCCAGACGGATATCGACGACATGGTGCCCGAGTATGCGCCCGGCGCGCTCGAGGCGATCATGTCTGGCGGCGCCCTCGACGCAGTGAGCCTGCCCGTCGGCATGAAAAAGGGACGGACCGGCCTCCGCATCGAGGCGCTGGTCCCTGAGGCATCGCTGGAAACGGTCCTGGCAGCCTTCTTCCAGGCCACACCGACGATCGGGGCACGGTACTGGCCAGTGACGCGTCCGGCACTCGCGCGCCGGGAAGAGGTGGTGGAGTGGCGCGGCCAGCGGGTCAGGCGGAAGCGGGTTGTCCTTCCGGGAGGCGAGGAGCGTAGCAAGCCGGAGTACGAGGATGTGGTGAGGGCTGCAGCGGCACTTGGGCTCCCGGCCTACAGGGTAAGGGCGGCGCTGGAAGGGGACGAGGGCGCAACAATCGTGGATTGAGGGGTGTAATTCGTTGGTCAGGCAAGAGTTATCTTAACGGAGGTTGGCATGAGGCGAATCGCTCAATTCGCATTTGCGGTGCTTCTGCTGAGCGCGCCGGCAATGGTTTCGGCGCAGAAGGGGAAGCCGGGGAGCAATCTCTGGATTCGCAGCGCACAGCTGTACAGGGACCAGGCGCTGGCGAATAAGATTCCCGCTGAGCAGCAGGCCCTTTTCAAGAAGATGTACGACCAGGCGATCCTGTCCACGCAAAAGGATCCGAACAACGCGCAGGGTTTTCTGCTTGCAGGTGAGGCGGCGCTGGGTGTCGGACAGCTGACTGAGGGCGATGCTCTGCTGACCAAAGCGGAGACGCTTTATCCGGACTATCTGAAGGAGATCGACACGGCGCGTCTCATCACGTGGATCGCTCTCTACAACGCCGGCGTCGCGTCGATTAACGCGAACAAGTTCGATGATGCGATCGCAAACCTGGAAAAGGCGGACCTCGTCTACAGGAAGCGCCCCAGCGCGCGACTCACGCTGGCGTCGATCTACCAGAACAAAGGACAAGTCGTCAAGGCGATCGCAGAATACAAGGCAGCGCTGGAGATTCTGCAGGGTCCGGAGCGGACAGGTCTGAGCGCGCAGGATGAGAAGGTGTGGAAGGGGAACGAGGACAAGGCCATCACGAGCATGGCGCAGCTGGTCGCGTACGCAGCAGAGAACGCTCCCGAAGCCGAGCGGGCGGCAAAGTACAACGAGGCTGCGCAGGTTTATCAGCAGGTGTTGCAGCGCGACCCGCAAAACATCCGCGCTACCATGAACCTCGCCTACATCTATGGGCGTTCGGGCAAGCGCGACGAGGCAACGAAAATCTACTCGGTTGCGCTTTCACGTCCGGATCTGAGCGACACGGACTACTTCAACATCGGCGTCGGACTTTTCCAGGCGGAGAAGTATGGGCAGGCTGCGGATGCGTTCCGGAAGGCTGTTGCTGTAAACCCGAGCAGCCGTGACGCGCAGTACAATCTTGCGCAGGCGATTTTTGCGCAGACAAAGGATCTCGAGGACGCAAAGGAAAAAGCGAACTCGGACGCAAGGGCACAGACAGCCGCGGCGGCGAAGAATGCTGCGGTCGCGAAGGCGAAGCAGATCAATGAGCAGCTACTTCCGTTTTACACGGAGCTGGAGCAGGTGAGCGGCAAGGTGCTCGCGCTCGATCCGAGCAGCCGTACCGCGCTCCGGCTGCAGGCGCAGGCCAACCGCGGGTTGAGTGATGCCGCAACAGACGTCGCTCTGCAGAACAAGTACAAGGCGCAGACAATGGCGCTGCTGAAACAGGACCAGGACCTTCCGTTCGACATCGCCAATGCACGGATCACGGATAGCGATGCCGGCGGAGTTGTTGTGTCCGGCGCTCTCGAAAACCTGAAGCTGCCCAGGGGCACACCCGTGAAGCTACACTTCACGCTGCTCGGCAAGGACGGCGCGGCGGTAGACACACAGGATGTGACCGTCACCACCGGCAACACCGGCGATCCCGTACCGTTCGAGCTCAAGTCGGGGAAAGAGGCGGCTGGCTGGAAGTACGAGGTTGTTAAGTAGCAGCGATTAGGGATTAGCGATTAGCGATTAGTTTGATGATCGCTACTCAAACTCCGTCGTGAAACGCGAAACGCCCGGTGGCTTCTGAAGCACCGGGCGTTTTCTTATGCGACGAACAACTAATCGCTAACCGCTAATCCCTAATCGCTGCGTAGCCGCCGTCATGCAGCGAAGCGCAGCTCATCGGACTCTTCATCCGACGCATGCCGCTCGAGGATCGACGCGAGCTCGCCGCCTATGAGCATCGCGAGCGCGGTCAGGTACAGCCATAGCTGCAGGATGATCACGCTGCCAAGCACGCCGTAGGTTCTGTCGTAATTTCCGAAATTCGAGACGTAGTAGCGGAAGAGCAAGGTGATCAGGAGCCACAGCGTCGCGCCGGCAACTGCGCCCCAAAACACTTCCCTTTTGTTGTTGCGCTGGTCGCGATTCGGCAGGATAAAGTACGTGAGCCACAGCATCGCGAGAAGCAGGACGAATGGCAGCGGAATGCTGATCATCGTCCACACGAGGCCGAGATGCAGAGTGTTCCCGATCGCGGGTCCGCCGACGAGGATTACGGCGCCGCCGATCAGCAGAAATGCGCCGGCTATAACCAGCACGAGCGCAGTGGCTTTCCGCTTGAGCCACGGGCGGGTTTCCGTCACGTCATACGCGACGTTCAGTGCATCGCCCAGCGAAGAAAAAATGTTCGATGATGACCAAAGCGTCAGAAACACGCCGATGGAGAGCACGCCGGGCTTTTTCGTGTGCGTGATGCCGTAAACGAACGTTTCGAGCAGCTTCGAAGCCTCTTTCGGCAGCAGCGCATTCATATGGCCCATGATCCACTGAAAGGCTGTTTCGCCTCCGGCGATGCCGGTGATGGCGAGAAGCGCCAGGATGAATGGGAAAAGCGACGCAAACACGTAATAGGCGACTTTTGCCGCCTCTCCCGCGAGATTGTCCTCCCTCGACTCCCTGAAGACTTCTTTGGCGATCTCCACCAATTTCATGCGCGGCTTTTCTTCTGAATTCAGTTTCCGGGAAAAGCGCATACCCTTGCACGTTTCCTGCCCAACCGATGACGAAAGACGACGCCCGGGCGCATATTTCTTGCACATTCGACGCCTTTTACAAACCACGCACCCGACCAGGGGAATCCAATGTCCACCGATGTTCTCGTGTGTCCTCACTGCGGCGAGACCGTAGCCGCTGACGCCGATAGCTGTATCGCCTGCGGGCACCTTCACGTCGCCGCGAAGTGCTCGCTCCATCCCGATCGCGACGCCCTGGGCGTTTGCGCCATGTGCGGCACCGCTTTGTGCGCGGACTGCAATCGCGGGGCGGGCACCATGTTCGTTTGCGTCGACCACGCCGATGTGCCCGTCATGGACGGCTGGGCGCAGGTCTACACGACGTCCGACGACTTCGAGGCCCAGCTGATCCGGGACAACCTCGAGGCCGAGGGCATTGACGCCCAGGTGTTGTCTCAAAAGGACCATTTCTCCTTCACCGTCGATATTGGCGACCTGAGCGCCGTCCGGGTGCTGGTCCCGGCCTTTGCGTACCAGGACGCCCAGGAGCTCCTTGCCAGCCATAAGAGCGCGGCGGGCGAGGTGAACTTTGCTTGCGGGAACTGCGGGGAGGCGTATGAGGAGGGCTCCGAGACGTGCGCCGCGTGCGGGCAGGCGCTTCGCTAGAGCGTCTTCGTC
>JBBQYT010000019.1:0-11082 GCA_038208385.1 Longimicrobiales bacterium
GGCGTGATCATCTGTGCGATCGTGGCCGGCTTCAGGTACGTGCCCTTTTCGAGCGCAATCAGCCACTTCCCCATGTCGACTGCCGTCGTCATGACACCGCCGTTCGGCGCGATGATTGTTGGCCGCAGTGGCTCACCATTCATCAGCTTTCCCTTCACGTCGATGTAACCGCCGGAGCGGTTCGGCACGATTTCTTCCGGGTGCTTGAAGCGCGTCTCCGTCATTCCCGCCGGCTTGAACATGTGCTCGACCACGAAGTCCTCGTACTTCTGACCGGTCACACGCTCCAGCACGACGCCGAGCAGTGGAAACGCGCTGTTCGTGTAGGCGAAGCGATCGCCCGGCTTGAAGTCGAGCGGATACTTCGAGACCATCCCAATGAATTGCGCCGGCGTGTATTCGCGACGATACGAAAAGTCAGGCCGGCCTTCCCAGTCGGGCAGCCCCGATGTGTGCGTGATCAGGTGTCGCAGCGTGATTGCATTCCACGCTTCCGGAATCTCTCCGATGTATTTCTTCAGCGGTTCGTCCAGTGACACCCGATTCTGCTCGACAAGCATCATGATCGCTTCCGCGGCGATCTGCTTCGACATCGAGCCGATCTCGAATACGGTCCTGTCCGTGACGGGCGTCGAAAGCTCCAGGTTGGCGATCCCGTACGCTCCAGTCTTCACGACAGCGCCATTCTTGACGACGACGATTGCGGCTCCCGGAATCCGGTGCCGCTCGATGAAGCCGCGCGCGAAGGTGTCTAGATTCTGCGTTTGGACCGTTGCAGCGACGGCCTCGAGCACTGCGAACGAGAGGCTGATCAGGAACACGTTTTTCCCTCCGTAAGGTCGTTGGAACACAAACCTCGAAACCTGCAATGAGTCCTTCTACCGGCGTACTGACCTGGGCCACAGTGGACAATGTTGTTGCAGGACGGCAGGGAACGGCTGGGGAACGCGCCATTTGTAGCTTTCCCACGCGCTAGGGTCCCACCTGCTACCAACGGAGGCATTGAATGTCGGATCCGTACCTCGGCGAGATTCGGATGGTCGCTTTCCCCAATTTACAACTGCCGCAGAACTGGGCGCTGTGCGACGGCAGTATTCTTTCCATCGATAGCTATCAGGTCCTCTACTCGCTGCTCGGCAACAACTTCGGAGGCGATTCCATCACATTCGCCCTGCCGAACCTTGCGGCCGTCATCCCCATCCACGCAGGCTCCGGCCAGTTCGACATCGGCCTCGGCACGATCGAGGGCCAGCCATCGCACATACTGACGCAGTCCGAGATGCCGCAGCACAGCCACGACTTCATGGCAGCCACTACCACCGGCGATAACCAAACTGCACAGGGCAACCTCCTCGCCTCCTTCACAGGCGGTTTTGCGCCGGCCAGCGCCGGGCCGACAGTCAATCTTCAGGCGACGACCGTGGCGCTGACCGGCGGTGGTGCCGACCATGAGAACCGGCAGCCCTACCTCTGCGTCAACTTCATGATCTGTATCCAGGGGATCTATCCATCATGAGCTACTTCACCGGAGAGATCAGGCTGTTCGCCGGGACGACGCTCCCGACCAGCTGGGTGGCCTGCGACGGCGCGTCGTATTCCGCAGCAGATTTTCTCACGCTGTTTACCGCCATTGGCACCTACTATGGAGGTGGTAACGAAACACCCCAGATGTTCAATGTTCCGGACTTCCGGGGCCGCGTGCCGATCGGACCGGGCTTTGACGCTTCCGGCAACAGCTATCAGTTGGCCAACACGGGCGGCGCCGAGACCGTGCAGCTTCTAGCGCAACACCTGCCCTCGCATTCCCACGCATTCAATTGCTCCACCGTCGCCGGGTCATCACCCACATCTACCGGCAACCTGCTCGCGCAAACGCCGGCCGCCGTCCTGATGTACCGCGCCTCGAGCCCGACTGCGCTCATGAACCCGGCTTCCATTGCTCTATCGACCGGCGCTGCACACAACAACCTCCAACCGTACCTCGCCCTCAATTATGCAATCGCATCCGAGCCCGGCGCCGACGGACCGTTTCTCGGCGAGGTCCGCATTTTCCCTTACAACGTCATTCCTGCCGGTTGGCTGTCCTGCACCGGCCAGATCATGATCGTCGAGACCAACAGCGCCCTATATGCGGTGCTCGGCAACACATTCGGAGGTGTCGCCTCCAAGACCTTCGGCCTACCGAACCTGCAGGCGTGCTGCGCAATCGGCGTGGGACAGGGAAATGGCCTCAACAACACCTATCAGCTCGGAAGTACCGGCGGGAGCGCCACAGTGTTGCTTATGGCAGCCCAGAATGCAATCCACGGCCACGCCATGCGCTGCGTGAATGCATTCTCCGGCATCGGTTCGTCGAACATACCCGGCAGCACTATGTCACTCGCGAAGAACAACGGCGGTACATCCTTCACAGCCGGGACCACGGCTACCGCGGCGCTGGACCCGTCGGCGATCGCACTTACGAGCGCCACCGTTCCGCACAACAACGTTATGCCGTCGCTTGCGTTCAACTTCTGCATCTGCACCTCGAACGCGTGAGGAATCAAGTCATTTTTCTGCGCGGCCACGAGAAGCTGTTTCAGAACGTGGCCGCGCATTAAACTATTCGCGCAACGCTGTTGAAGCCTGCCGCACCTCGTCCCATTCATTCTCCGGGACGCCTGGCAGTTCCTCCCCCCAGCCGGCAGCGTTGCAGCCCGCGACAGTCAACCGGGACGCGTCGAAGCACATCGCCCAGAGAGGGCCTATCCATGTTCACATCCCATAGCGCAGCTACAGCTGTGTGCGTCGGCGGAGGCGCATGAGCGAAGCAACGCTTACGACTCGCTACGACAAGGTAAAGGAAATACTGTCCACTGCGGCAGGCAACAGCACCGCGGATTACGGCGGCATTGGCCGCTTCTGGGAGCTGCCGCTCGACGAGTTGCTCGAGGCACGCATTCACAGCATTCGACTGATTTCGCCGGAGGCGACGTCTCCCGCGAGCACTTCCGGCTGTGGTTGTGGCTGCGGTACGGCAAGCGCACAAAGCCCCGCCGGCGATGCGCCGCATGAACGTCGTCCACCCTATCCGGGGCGGGGTGATTCGTCGGGGTTGATTCAGGGATTGCGCGGGTTAGCGCCGTTCGATGGGTCGCGCTTTCCGCCGCTGCCGTGGGGAGGCAAACGTCTTTCAGGGGATGACATCGATTTCATCTCGGATTGGATCGACGATGGCTGCCCGGCCGCCGATCGCGAGATCGCATCGATCGCACTCGATGTCACTTCATTGCCAACGACATTCGTGCAGCTGCGGCGTGACAACGTCGAAGCCATGGCACTCGAGACATTCGATGTATCGCCGAGCGAGTATCACTATCAGCGCGGTGAAACGAAGCAGCGCGTCAACATCGATTGCATGTCGGACACGCAGATCGAAAAACTGCGCTACGCGTTCCGTGCGATGTACGAGCTGAACAAGTGGCCTGAAGACCGGCGCAGCTACAACAACATGGCGCAGATTCATCAGAACCACTGTCAGCACGGCTGGGAGCGCTTTCTCCCGTGGCATCGCATCTATCTGTATGAGTTCGAGCAGGCGTTGCAGGACCAGGTCCCGGATGTCACGCTGCCGTACTGGGACTGGACAATGCCGCAGTATCGTCCGGAATGTCCGGTGGATGGCCTGATCATCCCGAAGTCGCTGCAGGCATTTCTGACTGCGGACTCACTTCGTTACCTGCAAAAGGCGCGGCCTTCGCTTCCGCAGGAAGCAGCAGACATCCTTCTCAAGCAGGTCGTCGAGCCTGCGAAGCTTTACACTTCACAGAAGACATTTTTCGACGACGTCAGTGCGCTCATCGGTTCGGAGTATGCCGAAGGCGACCACAGACATCGCTTTATCGATGCGCTGCTCGGCGAAAATTCCCTGTGGTATCCGCTGCGCTATCCTGCCGAGTATCCGGGTGGAATCACGATCAATCAGGCCGTGAACTATCACTATCCGACGGCCAATGACATGGCGCAGATCATGAGTCTGCGCACGTTCCGTGATTTTGGTGGTGGCAGCATCTACAATGATTCATTCGGTTATCTCGATCAGAACCCGCACAACACGATGCACCTGTGGACCGGTGGCATGAACCCCGACTACCACGCGCCGCCGCAGAGCTTTCAAAACGAGCTGGGTGCGGACCGCAATCGCGGAGTGCGTGTCGCCGGACGGCAATTCCATTCGCGCAGCGACATGTACACGCAGCCCCAGTTCGGCGACATGTTCAGCAACCTGACTGCGTCGTACGATCCCGTGTTCTGGCCCATCCACGTCAACATCGATCGCATCTGGTCGGAGTGGCAACAAGAGCACGCCGCATCGCTGCCCGCAGACCAGGACTCCGTGCTCACGCCGTGGAGTTACACAATCGCAGATACGCTCGACATCTCGCGGTTCGGCTATGAATACGTCAAAAGCTCGTACGTCATCCCTGTCGGTCTCGACGCGCCCGTCGGTCGCTTCGTCTCGAGGGCGATCGCAGTGCCGGATGCCGTGCGTGCGACGTTCCGCGATGCCGAGGTGCGCATGCATCGAATTCCGCAACTGCCACGCTCGTGCTTCATTCGCGTTTTCCTGAACCTGCCCGACGCGAACGCGTCGACGTCCATCACAGATCCGCACTATGCCGGATACCTCGCGATCTTCGGGCACGGCGAATGTTATGGCGGCCCGGGCCACTGCGCGATTCCCGGCGATCGTCGCAAGTACGACCTGCGCCCGCGCAGCCACAACACGCCGCGCAACCATCGCATCAACGTAAGCAGGTCCGTGCGGCGTTTGATCGATGAGGGCGCAACATCCGTTCAGATCACGCTGGTTGTGATTGGTGCTGATTACTGCGAAGACAACGAGCTGCTGCGACTCGAAGGTGTGTCGCTCAACTTCCTGGACTAAAACAAACATGCCATCTACATATAAAATCCATCCCGCCATCGGCATTGCCCGTCTCGGCAACAGTCCCGATGCATTCTGCATATCGCCGGAAAAACCTGCGGCGCTGCCACTCGACTGTGATGCGAATGGCAACCCGCTGCTGTCACCGGACGGCGAATCCGAATTGCGCATCAAAGCGTTCAAGGATGACAAGGGCCGCATCAAGCGACAGGCCGCGCGTTTCCATATCTACGTGTACGACGACCAAAGTCCCGAAGGACGGCCGCTCAAAATCGGCGACGATGTAGCCGGCGGCGGCAATGCCGGCGTCGTTGTCGACATCCAATGGAAAGTCTACCTCGCCAACAAGAAGTCAGCGTGGTACACGTTCTCACAGATCGAGGGCGAGCACGGCTACGCGCCGACGCACGCGCGCCGCAACGCTGCAATCACGGACGATGGAGCGCGTCAGCAGCTGATCATCGATCCGGGTCCGCGCATCGTGGACTGCACGGATACGAGACACGCAGAGTTCAGTCGCGACGGCGAGGATCTTTACGCGCCGACGTTTCCGCCGCCGCTGCAGCCGTGCTCCATCGACACGCTGGGCACCATCATGACAGATGCCGAAGGACGTCTGCTCGTGCTCGGCGGCCACGGAAATTCCGGCACGATCAGCTACGACGATTTCGGGCAGCCACGCATAGATGACTACGCGAACAATGATGGCTGGTTCGATGACACTTCCGATGGGCCTGTAATGGCGCGCCTCGTCATGTATTGCGAGGATGTCACCGCGACTCGTTTCATCGACGTCGAGTATCCGGCGTGGGCCGTAGTCGGATATCCCGCGTACGTGCCGCAGATCCTCGATATGATCACGTTGGATGATGTGCTCGAGGACTTGTCGATCCGCAAATTCGCGACACGCACGGATCTTTTCGGCACGACGGACACGTTCGACAATCCTCAGCACGTCGACCAGAGCGATGCAGAAGCGCTCGTCATTTGGCGAGCGGGCCGCTTGACGTGGAATCCGGATTACAAGCCGTGGTTCTTTCGTGACATATGGTCGATCCTCGTGCGTCCGGATGAGTTCACGTATCTGAGCAGTGTCCTCGGTCAGTCGAACTATCCGCACAACCAGTCGCCGCGCGGCAATTTCGACCCGGACAAGCTGTCGGTCCCTCCGGTTGTCGACCGGGCACGCGTGCAGGCGTGCGAGCGCGATGTCATCGCCAAAAATCAGTCCGGTCAATTGTTCATCGAGACGCTCGGTCCTGCCCTCGCTGTGCTCGAGCAACGCGCGCAGGCAAAGCTGAGCCGTGCGCTCGATGATGAAGACGGTCCATCCAGTGAATCGGTGTCGCCCGATATGAGTGGTGTATTCACCGACGACGTGACCGACGCTCTGCGCGTCGCACTCGAGCAATTCGCAACCACCGTATATGGCGCGGATCCGGGTCAGGACTTCCGATCGTACACGCGCGCATGGCGGCAGGCTACCGAAACCTCATCATCGTATGCGCAGGCGCGCGATCAGCTCGAGAGCACCGTCCAGGACATCCTGGCCGCACTGCCGGTGCAGAGCGTCGCGCGCTGGGACACCAATGCAGGACAGACGGCCGCCCGGCTCGAGAGCCCTGGAAGTCCCGTGCAGCCCCGGATGGCGAAACTGCGCACAAACGTTCAGCAGGTCTTCGATGATGTGGGCGGTCGTATGCGCGTCGCGACACTCGAGCATTTGCGGAAATACTTCAACGGCAAACTCCTCGAGGAAGCGCGCCAGAAGTGCGTGACGGCCAGCACGAACGATCCCTATCGGGCCTATCGCACATATCTGCTCGACCTGCTCCGTCGCCCGGGCGAGGAGAATCAGTTCGGGGCTGGCGGCAAGGCGAGCAGCCGCACACACAACCTGCCGCTCATGCCGCTCCTCGCGGGTGACAACCCGATCTCGAACACGCTGGTGTCGAAGTTTTTGCGGCTGACCGACTACCAATACTATCTGCTTCGGCAGTGGTCGCGCGGGCTGTTCGTCAATGAAGAGCTGGAAGGCTGGTCGCGCCCCGATCCATGGCAGCCGTACGCTGGCTGGGTCAATCGCACAGGCCGTGACCTCGATCGTGGCGTACTCAGCAACCTCCTCGGCGGTGCGTTTTGTCCCGGCGGCGAAATCGGCTGGATTATTCGCAATCCCGCGATCTACCTCGAGCCATACCGCATCAAGGCGGATCCGGACTTCTACGAATTTCGTCTGTCCGGTGCACAGGCGAATGCGTGGCAGGGCGCGCTCCCCGAGGCCGATTACGTCGCATACACTGCCGACGATCTCAGTCAGGATGACAACTTCAATACCGGCCTCCAGCCCGGCGACCTCACCAAGCACATGGCGCTTCCGTGGCAGGCGGACTTCAACGAGTGCTCGACGCAGGACATCAACATTACGTACGAAGACTGGAACAACATCTTCGCGAGCAGCGAGCGTGACAAGTTGATGAAACGTGAGGAGCGCGTGTGGGAGACGTTGTGGTGGCCTGCCCATCGTCCACTGCAGACATGGGAATTTGCGGGCATGAACAACAACAAGCCGACGTACAGCTGGCTCGATTGGAGTCGCGGCGTGCCGCAGACCAATGCCGGAGACCTCAAAATGGTGACGGAGTGGTGGCGTCTCGGGTTCGTCATTCGTAATCCGTATCTGCCTGCCGGCGATGTACTGCCCACTGAGCTGCCGCCGGACAACAAATACATCAGCGTCGAGCGCACCGAACGCTCGAAGGAGACCACATGAGTGATAACATTTTCGCAGGCAGCTGGGCCTATCGCAGCTTCTACAATGATCCCGATCTTACGATCACTGATTTAAGCGCACTCGAGCTGGGGCAGGGCACCATCGTCTTTAGCGATGCTGCTTCCGGCGTCGTTGCGGGGACAATTGGCGGACCGGGCTGGACTTTGAACCTGCACGGCTCTGCGACGTACGGCTTTCCAAGCCAGGTATGGTTTCAGGGCACCGGCATTGTGGGCGGCGAGGAGTGGATTTACGCGTATGTCGGCTGGATGGTACCGGTGTGGCCGAACAGCACGGACACATTGCAGCGCGCGGCATTCGTCGGATCGGTAACCCGCGTCATCGCTCATTCCAACGGCAGCGGCGGAACCTCGCCCGCGGGAGTTGTCGGCTCGTTCTACGCCTGCCGCGCTGATTGATGTTCGCAATGGAGTCCGCGTGCGATGTCGCAATCATTGGTGGAGGTCCCGCTGGCTGCGCGGCCGCGCTGTCATTGCGCGCGCACGCACCCGGTCTCGCAGTCACGCTAATCGAAGCATCGACATACGAGCGCGTCAGAGTCGGCGAAACACTGCCGGCCGCAGCAGCCCGCGTGCTTCAACATCTCGGCCTGCTGGGCGCATTTCGCGCGCAGAATCATTCAGAGACATTCGGCTCAGCTGCAGCGTGGGGTCATAACGCTTTGCAGGATAATGACTTCGTGTTCAGTGCGCGCGGCCACGGCTGGCATCTCAACAGGCGCGCGTTCGATGCAATGCTCGCAGAACAGGTTGCTGCACGCGGCGCACAAACGCTGCTCGACACGCGTGTGATCGACGCGCGTCGCACGCGCGATGCGCAGTGGAATCTCCGTCTTTCGACTGGCGGAAAGCTTCGGGCGCGCTTTGTCATCGATGCGAGCGGACCTTCCGCCGTGTTCGCGCGGAGTCGCGGCGCGGACGCAGCCCGCAGCGACCGTTTGTCCGCTCACGTTCGCCTTTTCGATGACACCGCAAACAGTAATCGGCGCACACTCGTCGAAGCGTTCGCGGACGGTTGGTGGTACACCGCACCGATACCCGGTGGCCGGCGCGTCGCGGCGTGCATGACGGACCATGACATCGCAACGCGTATCGCACTCCACACGGTGGAAGGCTGGGGCAATGCGCTCCGCGCAGCGCCGCATGTGCGCGAGTCCATAGGCGATTCCAGCGCGCGAGGTCCGCTGCTCGTGCGTGGGGTGGCGTCGCGCATTCTGAAGCCCGCCGCAGGTCGTGGCTGGCTCGCTGCAGGAGATGCCGCGGCGATATTCGACCCGCTGTCATCGCAGGGAATTTTAAAGGCATTGCGGTCCGGTGTGTTCGCATCGTACGCCGTCGCCGATGTGCTGCTGCGCGAAGCGGGCGATGCGCTCGAACGCTACGACGAGTTTGTAACCACCGAGTTCACAGCGTACGCGCGTGTGCGTGACCGGTACTATGCGCAGGAGCAACGCTGGCCCGATTCCGATTTCTGGCTGCGTCGCAATCAGGCTTACGCGCACGTATAGCGCCTGATCACAATTCACTGAGGTGCCAATGCCGGTAACCGATCCATTCATCATCGCAATTCCCGTATATCCGGGCGTCGACCTTCTCGACGTGGCCGCGCCCGTCGAAGTGTTCGGCGTCATGGCGGACAACTGGCAGGGAGAGCGTCAGATCAAGACGTACGTGCTCGCAGAAACGAACGGAACCGTAATGTCGCGCAGCGGTTTGCAGATCGTTCCTCACATGACTTTTGACGAAGTCGATCGTGTCGATCTGTTGTGGGTGCCCGGCGGCGATCCCGCGGCCCTTGCGAAGCTGATGAAGGACGGACTGTTCCTGGAGCGTCTGCGCGCATGGAGTGAGTATGCGATGTACGTCACCTCTGTATGTGAAGGCGCCCTGCTGCTCGCGAGCGCCGGACTTCTCGATGGCTGTAACGCGACAACGCACTGGGCGTTCATCTCGTGCCTCGAGCAGTTTCAGCAGGTCACTGTGAAGGGAGCAAGTGACGGCTATCCGCGCTTCGTGGTGGACGATGGGGAAGGCTTCGAGCCCGCGCGCGCGACGCGTGTGACTGGCGCTGGTGTTTCCGCTGGGATCGATGAAGCACTCGAGCTCGTTCAGCTCATCGGCGGCACTGCCCTCGCCGAACAGGTGCAGGTGTTCATCCAGTACTTCCCGGACCCGCCCGTAGCGGGCACGCTGCCGGATTCATCGCCGTGCCCAATGGGCGCCGTCGCGTAACTTCAGAACAGCGACACTGCCCCAAAAGCAAAACGCCCAGCATTTCTGCTGGGCGTCTTGTTTATGCTACTGACTGCTTCGTCGTTGGGTCTAGAAGAAGAAGTCGTATCCGAGCGCCCACGTCCAGCCCTTACGGACCGTGCGTGTGTCGTCAAGCCTGAGGCCGAGCGACGTGGTCATGCCGACGCCGAGCGAGAACGAGAAGTTCATCGCGGGACGGTAGAAGCCCGTGATCGTGCCGTAGTTCGCCTGCTTGGTGATCGGGTGGCTGATCCCGTGCGAATCCTGGAAGTTATTCGACAGGTAAGCGTTGATACCGTACTCGAGGCCGTACGTACGATCGTAGAAGTACCGAGCGCGCGCACCGAGACCCGACTGCTTGATTTCTGCGCCATCGTCGTAGGTCTCACGGTTCCATGTGAGGCCGAATGCCGTCGTCAGGCTGTGGGGTCCCTTGTCGATGAACCCGTAGTGGATCTCCTGAATCGTGCGAACGAAGTCACCGGTGTTCGTCGGCAGGTATGCGCCGAGCGCCTTGCCAGTTGCGTCCTTGTGGAGCGCGTTCACGCCGGAAATGCCCTCACCGAACGTCACGCCACGGTCCGACGAAAGCGAGGTCGACGTTACGATCGGAATGCCGTCGTTTCCGGCCTTCACGAAGCCCGCGTACCAGAGCTGCATGTGGTCCGTGTTGCCGAATGCGTAGGCAACGCTCGCCTGGTAGTTCAAGCCGTCGCTGAAGTTGTAGTTGTCCTCGCCGGTCTGTACGCCACCGACAAGCAGCAGGCGATCCTTGATGAACGTGTAGGCGAACAGGTTCACGTATGCCGTGTGGGCATTGCCGATACCGCCACGCTGCATCTGGTTCGCTGACGCGCCCGAGGTGAACGGCGAGAAGCCGGCGAGCGAGTTAATGTTCTGCGTCGTGATTGCGAAGCCGACGATGTTGTCATAGCCGGGGTTGAACACGAACTTGAGGTCATACTCGTCAAAGCCGTTGATACGGAACGGCGCTGCTGATGCCGATACGTTACCCGCGGTGTCGAGGTAGAACTCGTTCCACATGCCGATGTGCTCGCCAATGCCGCCGACGTAGAACCACGAAATCGACGTGCCGGGCTGCGAGGTGA
>JBBQYT010000020.1:0-11014 GCA_038208385.1 Longimicrobiales bacterium
CATCGGCTACAACGCGTTTGGTCTGCCGACGAGCGTCGAAGACCCGCAGGGCATTGCCACGAGCTACACCTACTATCCGGCTGTGGCACCGCAGGGCGCTCCCGGCATGGCGTCGGATGTAGCTGCCGGCGGCTTTCTGGCCAGCGTCACGAGTGATGTGAAGCTCACGTCAAACCGCAATCTCCATTTCCCAAACGAGCCCCTCTCAACCCGTCTCGAGGCGACGTACACCTACGATGCGCGCGGCGACATCGAGACACATACGGACGAGCGTGGTGTCACCGATCATTTCCGGAGCAGCAACCTGCGCCAGCTCGAGGCCGTTGTTCACGCGGAGTCCGTGCCGAGCGCAACAACCCAGCCGCCGCCGCCGATCGGCGAATACTTCCGCTACGACGCCGCAGGCAACGTCGTGCAGCGCGAAGTGAATCGCGGAACGGGCGCCGCGGCGACGGTGCTCAATCGGATGGATCTGATTCGCGATGCGAGCGGACGCCCGCAGGAAATCCGCGCCGATTGGGATAGGGGAACGGCTGCACGAGACCTGCGCCAAAGGATCAGGGTGAACGGCGAGGGTTTGATTGAGGAGGTGTATGCTGCCGGGGAAGCTCCGCCCGGAGCTGGTGCAGCGCCATCGACATCCGATGTGAAGCTCATACGCGATGAGCGCGGACTTCCGTTTCAGCGCATCGTTGCGCCGGGCATGGATCCGCTCACGTATCAGACTGATGTGAGTCCGGCGGGTGACCCGCTGAAATTCATCGGTCCGGGCGAGACACTCACCGGAGAGCCGAATGAGTTTGGCGAGCTGATGTCGCTCACGGATAACGGCGGCGCGGAGGTGTTCGCACTTCCCGATGAAGTCGGGCGTCCGACACGCACTGGTTTCCGCAACGGCCGCGGCACGGGATCGAAGGTGTATGGCTTTCAGGAGCTGTACGTCGACGAGCAGAACGAAGTGAGGCGCGTGCACAACAGTCTCACGACGTTCGACCTCGGTGCGAGTACGGGTGGGAGCTCGTACAACATTCCTGATGCAACCGAAGGCTTTCCCGCTCCTGCGTCGGGATCGAGCTGGCCGCCTCTCGGCTCGACGGTTCTAAAGGACAACGGCGCGTGGGATTCGGCGGACGAGCGCTCGAGCAATGAGATGTTGAACGACCCGTTCGGTCGTGTCGTTCGTTACGCTGACGATCAGAATCGCGTGCTGCACATCGGCCGCAGGCCTTTGGACATTCTGACGAGGGCATCGGACAACGGCAGCTTTGTCGTCCGTCACACGCCCGACAAGTATGGCGATCCGGAAACCATCGAGCTGGAGGAGCTGTCAACCGATCCCGCGCGTTCCGCCTCTCGCAAGCTCACCTGGAAAACGCAGCGCGACGTTTTTGGTCGATCGTCGTCCATCATCGACGGCCTTGGGAACGTGCAGCGCGCCGAATACGATCATTACGGTTTCATAGCCACAGTGACCGACGCGATGGGTCCGGATTCTACGGACCCGAACGCCACCCTCAACAATCACCGGTTCAACGCACCTGGAAATCGATCCTCGCTTGTGCGCGATGAGCTCGGTCGCGTACGGCGCATACTCGTGGAAATGAACCAGAATGGCATCGCCAACGGCCAAAAAGAAGTAAATGCATTCAACCCGTTTGCGATCTGCGCACGCAGTTTTGACTACGATGCGCGCGGCCGTCTGCAAAAGATCACAGACAGCATGAATAACGAGTTTGTCTGGGAATACGAGGACAACCAGGGTGGACGGTGCAAGTCGCTGACGGACAGCGCGCAGAAGAAGACAACGTACGAGTATGATGCGCTCGGGCGGCTCGAGAGATGGACGGACGCGAACGGCACGAAAGTAAAAATGACGTACGACGCGAAGAATCGCGTCCAGAAAGTGAATGTCGAACAGCTCGGGCCGGGCACGATCGGCGTCGACGGCTACACGTTCACGTACGAGGATGGCGGCCAGCTCGCGTCGGCCACCGAAATCAATCGAGGCCTCACCACGGAATTCGGCTGGGACTTCCGCGACAACCTGCGCGTGGAAGTGCAACAGGGAACGCGCGTCGAATGCGAGTATGATGGCACCGGCACGCGCACGCTGGTCAGGTATCCGACGGGCGGGCCGCAAATTGAAGCGAAGTACGACACGAACGGCAGGTTGCGTCGCCTGGAGCAGCTGCCTGCAACCTCCGCAGGCACACCCACGTTGCTCGCGAGCTACGAATACATCGGCCGGCGCTCGCTACTGAACCGCACGACCGGTCCCATCACGCTGCAGTTCGAGTACGATGATGCAGGACGTCTCAGGCGGCAGTGGCTCGCGGGAGGCGGAATCGAGTTCGTAACGGAGACGCGGCGTGATGGTCGCTTCAGAAAATGGACGCGCAACTCGCACGGCGTGCGCGAGACCCGCGAATGGAAATACGATTCGGCAGGCAGGATCGTTCGTGAAGACGCAGTGTTTGTTGCGGGGCGCAGACCCGACGCTTTGACGATCGAACGTTTCTTTGATGGCGATGGCGCTCTGCGACGCGAGCAGCGCATTGAAACGACGGCAGGTGTGCCCACGACGGTGGTGCTCGATCAGGAGCGGGGCGACAGAGGCCGCATCACGGTACGGAACGGCACTGCGCTCCGGTACGAGCCGACCGGGAACCTGACAGAGCACGGATCGTTTGCATACTTCTATGATTTCCTGCACCGGCTGATCGAGGTAAAGGACTTCGCCACAGGCGCTGACACGTACTTCGATTACGATGCGTTGGGGCGTTGCACCGGACGCAGTCGGGCCGGCGTATTCGAGCGCTACATCTATGACGGCTGGCACCTCATCGAAGTGCGCGTGAAAGTCGCTGGCCAGGAGCGCGTGACGGAGCGCTACTATTATGGCCGCGCAATCAACGAAGTCATCTGCGCAGAGATCAATGGCTCAATGTTCTTCATGGTGCCGGCGCCGGACGGCTCGATCGATTCGCTGCTCGATGGCAGTGGCAACATCGTCGAAAGCTATGATTACAGTTTATCCGGCAGGCAGACAGTGCTCGATTCCGCGCGCAGACCGCTCTCGACGCCGCCCAGGTGCAGGCTCGGCTTTCATGGACACGTCTACGATTCGGTAACCGGACTGCTCGCGATCAGACATCGCGTGTTCAATACAAACCTGGAGCAATTCCTCACGCCCGATCCCATCAACTTCGTGAAGAGCTCCAACCTGTATGCGCTGTCGAATCACGACACCGTCAACCAGGTCGATCTGTTTGGATATCAGGAAAGCTACATCGACTGGCGCGAAGTCCCCGTCGCGTTTCTAAAACCGATCGGCGCTGCGCTCGCTCTCGGACTGGTATGCGGCATCCTGTGCGTGCTGTATCCGCCCATCGCACCGATCATGCTGCCGCTCGGCATTGCATTGCTCTCGGGCATGGCCGTGTACTCCGCCGGATCACGTCTGGACGCAGGGCAGAACATTTTCAGTGCCGGCCTCGGCGGCGTGCTTGACGTAGTGGGCGTATCATCGATCTGCCATGGAATCTGGGAGTACGATATCGCGTCGCTCCAGCCCATCGCGCTTACTCCTGAAGAGCGCGGCCGTGCTCTCGGCGGCGGATTTGGCACGATCGCATCGTTTTATGCGGGCACAGTGGGCTTCCGTGCCGGCGTAGGGATGGGACCGAGAGTGCAGGCGTTGCCGGGCGCGATTCGCGGAATTCCGCAAACGATTCGCGCGTATCGCACTGGACGCATGCGCGCCGGCGACCTGTGGAGCCATTTCCCGGACACGCCCGATCCACTGCTCGTAAATCGCATCCTGGACACGTTGCCGCTCAGAAACCCAATCGAAGTTCGCTACGATACGCCGCGGCTTTTCGGGCGGTTCCGCGGACAGATCACCGTCGGACAGAACCGCATGATCGCGCTCATCCGGCGCTATGGAAACCTGAGGCTCTCGGAGTATCCACCCAACAGCTTCACCGAAGTCCCCAATGCCCCGGCGCGCCCGGGGATGCTCAATCCATTCGACCGGGTTGGCTATCCGCTGTTGCGGACGCTGTACGATGAATGGCTGTCATGGTCCTATTGGAGGTACATGCGGCCAGCTCTTTACCCACCGCCGGTTCGCCCCGGCCCGGCTCCCGCTCCCATCGCTCCCGTAGCGGCCCCGCCCGTCCCGGTTCCGGCCCCGGCCGGCGTTCGTCCCCCCATTCCATGGCGACAGGGTGTCCTTCCCGGATTCGTCGGTAGTCGTGCGGCGCAGGGGGACCGCCGCTAGAGCGCACTTCTTGCTCTTTCGGCACAGCGCCGTGTGCGGGTAACTTCGCAATACCAATACTCGAGGATCGCAAATACAAAGTGATGAACACCTGATGCGAAAAGCCTTCTGGTGTGCCGTATTGTGCACGTGGCTCGCCGCATGCGACTCTGAAGCGCCAATGATCGAGCCGCAGCCGTTGCCGGATCAACAATCGCCGTTCAAATACCCGGTCGCATTGTGGGACAAAGGCGTTCAGGCTGAAGTCGTGATCCTGGTTCTGGTGAGCAGGACGGGCGTCGTCGACAGCGCGACGATATTTCAATCGAGCGGCAACGTAATGTTCGACTCGGCGGCGGTCGCCGGTGGACATCAGCTCAAGTTCGTGCCCGGCCGACGCGGCACGCGCATACTCGAACGTTGGGTAAAGGTCCCCGTTCGCTTCAATCGAGACAGCACTGAAGCGCTCGACGCAATCAATTCAGGGCAGTGAGGGGTTACGACAATGAGTGATCGACCGCTACCGACGCGCAACGCGAAGGCATACGCAAACATTATTGAGACCATCGGATGGACGCCGCTCATCCGGTTGAACCGCGTCACCGACAACGCGCGCACACCGGTTTATGCGAAAGCGGAGTTCTTCAATCCGGGCGGTTCGGTAAAGGACCGCATCGGTCTCGCGATCATCGAAGCGGCTGAACGCGACGGCAGACTGAAACCGGGCGGTGTCGTCGTCGAAGGTACCAGCGGCAACACCGGCATCGGCCTCGCCATTGCCGCGGCGCTGCGCGGATACCGCTGCATCTTCACAATCCCCGACAAGATGAGTCAGGAAAAGGTGCGACTGCTGAAGGCATTCGGTGCAGAAGTCATCGTCACGCCTGCTGCGGTGCCGCCCGACCATCCCGACAACTACGTGCAGACTGCCAGGCGAATCGTACGCGAAACGCCGGGCGCAATCCTGGCCGATCAGTTTTACAACCCGGTAAATCCGGAAGTGCATTATCAGACGACGGGTCCGGAGCTATGGGATCAGACGGACGGTAAAATTACGCACTTCGTAGCAGCAGCAGGTACAGGCGGTACGATCAGCGGCGTGGGTAAGTACCTGAAAGAGCAGAACCCGGAGATACGTGTGATTGCGGGAGATCCTGCTGGCTCGATCTTCGCGCACTACCACCAGTACCACGAGAAGGGCGAAGGCCATCCGTACAAGGTGGAAGGCATCGGGAACGACAAGCTGCCGTCCACGCTCGATTTTTCCGTAATCGATGAGTTTCATACGATGACGGACCGCGAGTCCTTCCACATGGCGCGTCGTTTGACGCGTGAGGAGGCGATGTTCGTGGGTGGGTCATCGGGTCTCATCACTGCGCTTGCGGTTCGCATCGCGCACAAAGTGAATGACCCGAACGCTCTCATTGTGTGCGTATTGCCGGACACTGGTGAGCGTTATTTATCCAAGCTGTACAATGACGAGTGGCTTCAGGAGAACCAGCTGCTCGAGCCGGTGCGCACTGCGGGTGACATGCTCGGACGCAAGGATGGCGAAGCACCGCCGCTCGTGAGCATTGCACCGGATGCAAGTGTGCGTGACGCACTGACGGTGATGAACGAACACAACATCTCGCACGTGCCGGTCGTGACGGATGGTGAGTGCGTTGGTTCCGTGTCCGACGCGACGCTCATGTCGCGCATCATTGAGAATCCGTCGATCGTCGACAAAGCGATCAGCAGCACAATGGATGCGGCGTTTCCAGTCATTGACGCGCAGATCGGACTCGCCGGTGTTGGGCGTCTGTTGACGCGGCAGAATCCCGCGGTGCTGGTGCGCAGGAACGGAACGCTGGCGGGTATCGTCACGCGGTATGACATGGTCAGGTATTTGACGCAGTAGTGCGTGGCTCGTGGCTCGTGGCTCGTGGCTCGTGGCTCGTGGCTCGTGGCTCGTGGCTCGTGGCTCGTGGCTCGAGACGCGTGTTGCATTGAATCGAATGTAATGGTCGGAGACAAAATGAAAATTGCAGTGTTGTTTGGCGGGACGAGCTCGGAGCGTGATGTTTCGGTTGCGAGCGGCGCGCAGGTCGTGCAGGCATTGCGCGCGCGCGGCCACGAAGTAGTTGCGGTTGATACAGCGACGGGCGTGCTCGGGAAACCGGATGAGGAGAGGCTGCTGACATCGGAGGTTGCAATCGTGCCGCCGGGGCAGGAATCGCTCGACATGATGCAGACTGGTGATGCGTCGGCACTCACGCGGGCGCCCGAGCTTGCGGGAGTCGAAGTGATTTTTCTCGCGCTCCACGGCGGGTCGGGCGAGGATGGTACGCTGCAGGCGTTGCTGGACATTGCGGACGTGCCGTATACGGGCAGTGGTCGTCTGGCGAGCGGCATTGCAATGGACAAGGATATCGCAAAGCGATTGCTGCGCGCCGCCGGTGTGCCGACTCCAGACTGGCTGATGGCGCCCGCGGCGATCGACGATGTAGAGCACCGTCTCGGGATACCGGTCGTCGTGAAGCCGAGCAAACAGGGATCGACCGTAGGACTGACGCTCGTCAAATCGCGCGAACAGTATGCGCCGGCTGTCGAAGAGGCATTTCGTCACGACGACGAAGTGATGATCGAAGCATTCATCGCGGGTCGCGAGCTGACCGTTTATATTTTAGGCGATGAAGTGTTGCCCGTTGGAGAGATCATCCTGGACCGCGAGATTTTCGACTATGAAGCGAAATACCAGCCGGGCAGGGCGGAGGAGATTTTCCCCGCCGACCTGACGCCGGCCGAGACGCGCGAAGTGCAGGAGCTCGCGATGCGCGCGTACCACGCATTGAAGCTGAGCGGTCATGCGCGCGTGGATTTCAGGATGGACGCCGCTGGAACGTTCTACTGTCTGGAGGCGAACACATCGCCTGGCATGACAGCGAACAGCCTGCTGCCCAGAGGAGCGCGCGCCGCCGGCATTGAGTTCCCCGAGTTGTGCGAGCGAATCTGCCTCCTGGCCCTTGAGGAACATGGTCGGAGGCGCCGGGTTTAGAAAAGCATGGCCTACAACACCTTCGGTTTCACACTCACCCCATGGGTCAAGCGGCTCCTGATCGCGAACGTCGCGGTTTTCCTGCTGACGCTTGCACTGCCTGATGTAGTGAGATACCTCGCGTTCGTTCCGGCGAACGTGCTTTCCACGCCGTGGACCGTCATCACGTACATGTTCGTGCACGATGGCGTGTGGCATATCCTCTTCAACATGCTCGCGCTGTTCTTCTTCGGTTCGCCGGTCGAAGAAAAGTTCGGCTCGAACGAGTTCATCAAGTACTACATCATCTGCGGACTGGGCGGCGCTGCCGCATCGTTTGCGTTTGCGTTTCACAACCCTGTAGTCGGCGCGTCGGCGGCCATCTACGGCGTGATGCTCGCATTCGCGATGAACTGGCCCGACTCGCCCATCTACATCTACGGCATCCTGCCCATCAAGGCGAAGTGGCTCGTTGTGATCTACGTCGCGCTCGACCTGCTGGGAGCGTGGAAGGGCGGCGGCGGCATCGCACACTTCGCGCACCTCGGCGGACTCGCGGCGGGATTCATCTACATCAAGATCGATGACCCGCTGAGTGTGCGACTGATACGACTCCGGAAAATGATGACGCGTCCGCGCCTCACCGTCATATCCGGCGATCAACCTGCAAATGCTAAAGCAGCTCCGCGCCCCGCGCGTCGCCACAAGGAAGACCAGATGCTGGACAGTGTGGACCGCGTATTGGACAAGATCAGCGCATCCGGTATGTCATCGCTGACCCCGGAAGAGCGGAAGCTCCTGGATGAAGTGAGCAAGCGGTTTCGGCAGAACTGATTTGTTTCTGGCAGTTTCACAGCGGGGTCTTCAGAGTTGCAATTATCCAAACACGAGGCAAAACAAGCATCGGTTTCGCACAGAGTTCACAGGGAACCACAGGGACCACAGAGACAAACAACAGCGGCACCGTTTCGACACGGAAATCATAAAGGCCACGAAGAAAAGAATTTCTCTTTCTTCGTGGCCTTTTGTGTTTCCTCGTGGTCTTCGTGTGAAACGTTGATCTTCATATTGTCTTTTGCTATTTGTTCTTTGTGACTTTGAAATTCCCCCGATTTGGTGGACACGACCAGGCTCCCTAACTTGGAGCAAGGAGGTGTCCTATGGGTCGAAAGCGTCGAGCGTATTCACACGAGTTCAAGGTTGAAGCAATTCGCCTGATGCGGGAGAGCGGTCGGCCGATCTCCCACCTCGCACGAGAGCTCGGTATTCGGGCTGACATGCTGAGGGCATGGAAGCAACAGTCTGAAGGTGAAGTCGGTCTTCGTTCTGAAGCCGTGGTCGAAAGCGGCGGCGCAGTAGAGTCTGACGAAGTGCGCAGGCTCAAGCGTGAACTCGAGATTGTGCGCCAGGAGCGCGACTTTCTAAAAAAAGCGGCTGCGTACTTCGCGAAAGAGTCCAAGTGAAGTACGCCTGCATCAAAGCGCATGAGCTGGAATTCGAGATTGTTCTGATGTGCAGGGTGCTGAGTGTGAGCCGTTCGGGCTTCTACGCCTGGAAGAAACGCCCACCGAGCCAGCAAGCGCGGGCTAAAGCGCGGCTGCGCATCGAGGTCCATGTTGCGCACCGCGAAAGTAGCGGCCGTTACGGCAGTCCGCGCATCCACGAGGTTTTGAAGCAGCGCGGGGTTCCGGGCAGCCTCAACAGCGTGGAGCTGGTCATGCGCGAAGAGGGACTTCGTGGCCGCCACAAGCGTCAGTTTCGTGTGACGACGGATTCGAGTCACAAGCATGGGGTTGCTCCAAACCTGTTGGCACGCGGCTTTGAGCCGGTGGCGATTCCGGGCCTTGACCGCGTGTGGGTCGCGGACCTGACCTACATCCCCACTCGAGAGGGCTGGCTCTATCTCGCGGTGATAATCGATCTCGCTAGTCGGTTCGTGGTCGGCTGGTCCATGTCTACGTCGCTCGGCAGCACGATCGCCATTGATGCATTGAACATGGCTTTGCAACGCCGGCGTCCAGCTGCTGGCATGCTTCATCACTCCGATCGGGGCGTGCAGTATGCCAGCAAGGAGTATCGCGACGTCCTGGTAACTCATGGCGCCCGTGCAAGCATGAGCCGCAAACGAAACTGCTGGGACAACGCAGTAGCCGAGAGTTTCTTTGCCTCATTGAAACGCGAACTGGTCGAAGGCGCGCACTGGCATACACGAGCTCAAGCGACACGAGCTTTGTTTCAGTTCATTGAGGTGTGGTACAATCGAAACCGATTGCATTCAAGCCTCGGCTACCGCAGTCCAGCTTCATACGAACAGCAGCTGCAGATCAAACAGACTGCAGCTTAAACCCGTGTCCACCAAATCTGGGGAACTCCACTTTGTGTGCTCTGTGAGAAAGTGATGTTTTGGTCTCTGTGATCCTCGTGGTCCCCTGTGAACTCTGTGTGAAAACGATGCTTGTCTTGTTTTCGTGTTGCCCTAATTGCGAGTCTGAGTGACTCCGAACGATTCTGGGTGAACGAGGTAAGTTAACGCTCGGGACGAACCGTGACTTTCTTGCCGCGAATTGTCGTCCCACGCAGAGCTTCCTGAACCTGCGGCGCGATGTCGGCCGGGATCTCGACGATCGAGAACTTGTCGCCGATCTCGATCGCGCCGATCTCGCCGCCGCGGATTCCTGCTTCGCCGGTGATGGCGCCAACCAGGTCCTGCGGGCGCATGCCCATGTTGCGTCCAGCGCCGATATACAGGCGCACGATATTGCGATTACCTGCAGCGCTGCCTCGCGACGGCTTTTCTCTTTTGCTCTTTGATTCCGAACGATCGCCACCGCGCGGGGCGCTGCGTCCACGCTCCTGGGTACGGTCGCTTCGTCCCGCGCGTTCGCGCGGCGGCTCGACAATGTCGATGTGCTCATCATCATCGCCGCTGCCGGCAGTGCCATGCGCCAGCTTCACAGCGGCGGCGGCGATGTCCATCACATCAAACTCTTCCGCAAGCGATTCCACGACGACGCGCATGTGATCGAGGTCGCCGGCGAGCAGCACTTCGCGCAGTGATGCGCGTGTGATCTCGAGACGCTTCGAGCGCAGGTCTGCCACGGTCGGGAGCGTCGCCACTTCAATGCGCTGCTTCGTGATCTGCTCGATGTTCTTCAGCAGGCGATGCTCGCGCGGCTCCGCGATCGTGATCGCAACTCCTTCGCGTCCCGCACGACCTACACGTCCAATTCGGTGCACGTACGCATCGGCTGCCGAAGGCACATCGTAATTGATCACGTGCGTCAACTTGTCGATGTCGAGCCCGCGCGCAGCCACGTCCGTCGCCAGCAGGAGCTCCGCAGCGCCGCTGCGAAGCTTCTTCATCACCTTGTCGCGCTGGTCCTGCGACATCCCTCCGTGCAATGCTTCCGCTGCGTAACCACGACCGCGCAATGTCTCGGTAACCTCGTCCACTTCGTTGCGTGTGCGGCAGAACACAATTGCCGATGTCGGCGTTTCCGCATCCAGCACGCGGCACAACGCTGCGAGCTTTTGCGCACGAGGCGCGATGTACGCGGTCTGACGCACGCGCGGGGCTGTATTCGCCTTCGCGCTCTCGCGTGCGATGCGGATCTGTACGGGATCGCGCAGATGCCGGCGCGCAATCGCCGTGATGCGCGGGGGCATTGTTGCCGAAAAAAGCAGTGTCTGGCGCGTCGCGGGCGTGGCGCCAAGAATCGCTTCGAGGTCTTCCGCGA
>JBBQYT010000021.1:0-10849 GCA_038208385.1 Longimicrobiales bacterium
CTTGTGGGGGCCCCTGCCCCTTTCTCCGGGTGCGCCCCCCAAATTGCCTCCCCCCCGGGCGTTGGCCCCCCGCCGCCGCGACCACCGCATCGACAATTGCGCGGAAGCTCTTCGCCTCGAGAATGTCAGGGAGTGAATCGTAGAACGAATTGAAGCTTGCGCCGGGTTGTGGTGCGCCCGCGAACTCGCTGGCGCTGATTTTGTTCGCGCGAAGACTTACGGGCGAGGTACGAACGCGTGTGAGGTCGATCTCCGGCTGCGCGTCGGAGTTTTCGCTCACCGCGTTTCACCTATCACGTGTGCGTTGAACGGCGTAACGGACACGGGCTCGCCTTTGCGGTAGTTCTCGAGATACATATTGAGCGATCCAACAATGGGCACACTCGACTTCAGCTGGACGATGATCCGATGTTCGTCGTCGCTGAAATACACTTCGGCTTTGCCACCCTTGCCGAATAAACCCTTCGTCTGAATCACGGGCTGCACGACAATGGTCTTGAACGTGCCGGCAGGAACAGTGACGGTGTCCTTGCGCAGCACCTTTATGACAACCGGATTGCCATTCGCCTGGAAGTATCGATTGAGCGTGTAGACTTTGCCGACTTCGAGCGGAAGCGTACGGACGTAGTACAAAAAAGATGCATCATCGAGCGGCTTGTTCGTCGGCAGATCGCCGGTTTCTTCATTGTCGATACGCTCCCACCGCTTTTCTTCGGGAAAGAAATCGAACTTGCGGTGGCGTTCGTAGCGAACCTCTTTCTGGTCCTGATAAAAACGGCGCGACATCAGGTGCGTGACGTCGAGCCAGCTCTCCATGCGGTCATCCACGTGCGCGAACGGAATGCCGCCCTTGATCTGAAAAATGATGTCGTACGTGGGATGCCCGTGCACAGTCTCGACGTGTGCGATCTCCATCGATCCCCTGCCGACTGTCCCGAACGGTCCGAGCGTGATCTTGAAGTCGAGCTTTTCACCCGGTCCGAAAGGAACAGGCGTAGCAGCCAGCGCGAGCGGAGCCGCCGCCGCGATGGTTGAGTCCGGACTGCTCTGCGCCGTTGCACTGAATGCAAGGCCGAGCAGTGAAAACAGAGCTGCACTGAATGTGCGAATCATTGACATCAGAGGTCAGGGTGTCCCCTCCGATGGCTCGGGGCGGACGCTCGGACCTTCCATTTGAGCGTGACTTTCACCTTCAGACGATCCCGCTGGAGCCTCGCCTGACACTTCCGATCCTGCCGTTCCTTCCGCGGCTGCTGCGGCACTGCGCCCACGACCACCGCGCCTGCCACGCGAGCCTCTACGGCCGCCGCGCCTGCGCCGCGCCGGGCCGGCTTCACCCGCAACACCGGGCTCGCCGGACGCCTCGGAAGTACCCGAATCGGGGGCTTCCGCACCCTCCGATATACCCTCCCCGGGTGCCTGCGGTCCTGTCGCATCGAGATCCAGAGTTCCCTGATCTACGGACTGACCCGCCTCCACCGTCTTGCCATCGCGCTTACGCTTCCGGCCACCGCCGCGTTTCCGACGCTTCTTTTTCGGCTGTTCCTCCGTCGGTAGACCCACGGCGTCGAGGGCTGGAGCGGCGCCATTTGTCGGCGGGACGACTGTCGCCGTTCCGTTGGTGGCCGCGTGTTGTGGCGCTGGTTTGGGTGGGCGCGGCGGACGCGGTGCCCGCTCGGCACGCGGTGCCCGCTCGGGGCGCTCCGACCGTTCGGGGCGCTCGGCGCGTTCTGCGCCCTCCGGACGTTCAGGCCGGTTGCGATCCGGACGCTGTTCCTTGCCACGACGGGGTTCCGCCGTACTGGCGCCGGCGGCCGGGCGCTCCCGGCGAGGACGCTCCTTTTCGGTGGTCTGTTTCCGGCCGCCGCTACTTCCGCGTCGTTGTTCAGACTGCGTCGGCTCGGACGGTCGCCGAACGTGTGGCGCGCGCGTGCGCGGCTGGTGCAGGACGGCCACTCCCTCGCGATGCGGTGCTCCGCCCTCGCCAGTGGCGACACGGCGCATTCCGAAAACCTGCTTGAGTGAGGCCCAGGCTTCGAGCCGGCTCGGACGCTGTCTCCGCTCGTTGAACAGCGACACATCGACGGTGTCGATGCGACGCGCAAAGGGTTTGACGGCGCGCAGGAGCATGGCGTTGGCAACCCAGCGGTCGCCCGTCATGAGGCGCGCGTCTTTTGCGCCTTCGACGGCTTTTCGCACAGGATAGACGCGGTACGCGCGCAAAACTGAAAACGCGTCTGCGCCGGTCTCCGAAACGCCGAATCGTTTCATGAGATACCCGGCGGCGCGGTGGCTCCAGCGGAGCGAGCGCGGCGCGTTCTCGTGCGGCGCCTGCACAGCGGTGACGACGTCCGCGCCGGCTTCGATCCGCTTCACGAGCGCCGGAATCTCATCCGGATCTTCGGTGAAGTCAGCCTGGATTGTCAGGACGATATCGCGGCGGGGGTAGGGCGAGCGGCGCACCGCTTCGCGCAGCAGCGTCTCGATGGATGTGGCGTAGCCCTGACGTTCCTTGTGTTTCAGGATCGTAAGGGGCAGGACCCGGCTGTAGGGTTCGAGGACATCCTGCGTTCGGTCCGTCGATGCGTCATCGAGAAGCAGCAGCTCAAAATCCCGGCCCAGTGCCGTCAGAACCTGCCTGATCTTCCACAACAGAACGCCGACAGTTTTTTCTTCGTTATACGAAGGAATACAGACGTAAATCACAACGTGTTGGCCCCTTCCTGCGTTTCCTCGGGCGGCCTCGTCTTCCAGCGACGATGCTGCCAGAAATATTGTTCCGGCGCGCGGCGGATCAGCGCCTCGAGGCGCGCCGTGAATGCTGCGGTAAGACGGAGGACAGCCTCGTCCATATCGCCTTCCCGCGATACCGTGATTTCTTCCAGCCCGCCGACGTACCCACCACCCTCGGCGCGCATTGCATACCCAACGAACAGAGGCGCTCCGGTGCGGATTGCCATCAGCGCAGGCCCCCTGTGTGTCGACGCCAATCGGCCAAAAAACGGCACGAACACGCCCGTCCCGCGCGCGTCCTGATCACTCACGAAAGCGACGGCGCGCCCTGCGCGCAAGGCCGACAGCGCTTCGCGCGGTGCCCGGCTCCGCTCAATGATCCGCATTCCGAACCGCTCGCGGTCCCTCGCCATCGCCGCATCGAACAGCGGATTCGACTGCTTTTGCACCACGACATCCAGCGGCACACCCCGGGCGACAACGCCCGCGGCCGCAACCTCCCAATTGCCGAAATGTCCGCTGACGACGACAACGCCCTTCCCAGCCTCGACCGCGGCCATGAACGGCGTGAGGTCCGCTTCCTCTTGTGTACGGCTCACAATCTGTTCCGCTGTAAGCGATGTCATCCGGATCATCGCCAGTGCTTCGCGGCCAATATGAGCAAACGATGCTCGCGCTGTCGCCTGGACCCAGGCGTCATCCTTTTCGGGGAATGCCGCGCGAATTTGCGCTTCTGCGACGTCCCGTCGAATGCGCAGCGGCCGATAGCCAAGCTTGCCGAGCGCAGCCCCCGCCCGGTCGGCCAGGCCCTGCGGCAATGCTTTGCCGACGGCGCCCGCCGCCGAGTACAGCGCAAATTCCACGCGATGCTTGAGCGATGGCCTTTTACTCATGAGCCACCACTCGCTCTACGCGCGCGAGCACATCTGCAGCTTGAATCTGCTCCATCCGTCCGAGGCGCGGGTCCGCGCGGGATGGATCGGGCTTCTCACCAGGATTCGTGTAAGTGTCGACCCACAAATCCTCGAATTTGCGGTACGGCCCCACGCGCCATGGATTCGTGTGTCCGTACAGTCCGATCACGGGCACATCGAGTGCGCGCGCCATGTGCACGGGACCGGTGTCCGGTGCAATGATGAGTTTGCAGCCCGCAACAATCCCGAGCATGCGGCGCACACCATCGGCCATTCCCCACGAGAGTGGTGTGCGCGCGTGCGCCTGGATTGCGCGCGCTACTGCGACCTCGCGTTCTCCCGGACCTCCGAGCAGCACGACATCCATGCCATATTTTTCGTTCAATGCATCCGCGACTTGCGCGCTGCGCTCCGGGAGCCAGTCCTTTTTTGGATTTGCAGACGCGGGCACAATCGCGGCGACGGGCCTGCCGCTGAGCTGCGCAAAGAAATTGGCAGCATCGGTTTTCTCGGAGTCTGTGAGCTGCAAATTCCAGTCGAGTGGCTGTGCATCGATGCCGAGTGCATCCGTGAACTCGAGAAACATATCCTGCGTGTGCCGTCTCGGCGCGTTCCGCAGATGATGGTTTGCAAACATCCAGACGCCGTCGCGGGCGCGGCCGCGCTCGAAGCCGAGTCGGTGCGGCGCTCGTGACAACACAGACGGGAAAATGCTCTTGAAGTAGATGTTGAAGTTGAGCGTCAGGTCGAAGCGCTTTTTGCTCATGTCACGGCGCAATGCACGCACGCCGGCAAGGCCATCTTTTTTTCTGAAGACGATGACATCGTCGACAGACGGATGATGTTGGAGAATGCTCGCAGGCATGGGCTCGGCCACCCACGTTATTTGGCGATCTGGCGCTGCGCGCTTCAGTGCTGTTGCGATCGGGAGGCCGTGAATCACATCGCCGAGTCCGGTGAGCAGGACTATGCAGATGTTCTCAGCGTCTTTTGCGATGTTTTGGAGATCTGCCATCTACTTAGGCCGCCGATGGGCAGATGGACGGATGGGCGGCAACTGCTCTTGGCCGCCGTAACATTGTTGGCAACTCAGATTGACTCCGCCGGCGCCCTTGAATCATCCTCTACGAACTGCAGACGGTACAGCTTCGCGTAGAGTCCGCCTTCGGCGATCAATTCCTCGTGCGTGCCGCGCTGCACAATTCGGCCGCCATCGATTACGATGATCGTGTCGGCACGACGGATCGTCGACAGCCTGTGCGCAATCACCAGCACTGTGCGGTCGTGCAGCAGCTCATCGATCGCGCGCTGCACCAGGTGCTCGCTCTCCGTATCGAGCGCGCTCGTCGCTTCGTCGAGAATCAGAATTGGCGGGTTGCGCAGCAGCGCGCGCGCGATCGCAATGCGCTGGCGCTGGCCGCCGGACAGGCGCGTGCCGCGCTCGCCGAGGCGCGTGTCATACCCGTTCGGCAGGTCCACAATGAACTCGTGCGCATTGGCTGCGCGCGCAGCCGCTTCGATCTGCTCGAGCGTCATGTTCGGTGCGCCGTAGGCGATGTTTGCGCGCACCGTGTCGTGAAACAGAATCGTCTCCTGCGTGACGATACCCATCAGTCTGCGCAGCTCCACCACGCGCAAATCGCGCAGGTCAGAGCCATCGATCGTGATGCGGCCAACCGTCGGATCGTAGAAGCGCGGCAGTAAACTCGCGAGCGTCGTCTTGCCGCCGCCGCTCGGGCCAACGACAGCGATCACTTCGCCGGCATGAAGCTCGACATCCAGGTCCTGCAGGACTGCATCGCCTTCATTGTACGCAAAGCCCACGTTCTCGAAGTGCACGGAGCGCGTGAATCTCGAGATGCCATGCGCATCTGTGCGCTCGACCACTTCGGGCGGCTGGTCCAGCAGCTCGAATGCACGCGCGCCTGCGGCGAGCCCCGGTTGTACCATCGCCGGGAACCGGCCAAGCTTTTTTACGGGCTGCATCAGCTTCATTGATGCAACGAGAAATGCAATGAACGATTGTGCGTCGAGCGAATGATCGATCAATACCAGCCGGCTGCCGTACCACAACAACGCCAGTACGCACGCAGCTCCGATCATTTCCGTCGCCGGCGGGAATACGCGCCGCCAGCGCTCGTTGTGCACGACTGCCTTGTAGTGCAGACGCGTCAGGCCGCGGAAGCGCTCACTCTCGAACGACTCCGCCCCGGAAGCCTTGACCAGACGAATGCCACTGATCGTTTCCTGCACGTGCGATGAGATCTCGCCGATGGCATCCCACACTCGCGTTACACCAGCATGCAATCGCCTGCGGAAACGGTCCCACATACCCAGCATTACCGGCAGCGACAGCAGTGTGACGAACGTGAGCTTCCACGACAGTGCAAACAAAACGACCAGCAGAAACACTACCTGCAGGATCGACGACAGCGCTTCGGCGAGGTTGGCCGTCACGAGGCTGCGCAGCTGGTCGACATCGTTCGTCAGGCGCGAGATGATCTGCCCGACTTTCGTGCGATGAAAGAACGGCAGGCCGAGCTTCAGTGTGCGGTCGTACAAATCGTTCCGCAGGTCGCGCGTGAGGCGCTCTTCGACAGTCAGAACAAGAATCGATTGCAGGTAGTCGAAGACATTCTTTAGCAGTAGCACGCCCATCATCAGCAGCACGACGTTGCGGAGGCCTGCCATCGGATTGCCGGGTGGAATCATGTGTCCGACAGTGTTGCCGAGAACGCGGTGTACGAGGTCCGACCCGCCCGGCATGAAGCCACCCAGCGCGCGCGCAGCTTCGCCGCCGCGGAAGAGCACGTCGAGGAACGGAATGAGCAGCGTGATGCTGATTGTATCGAGCGCCGCGAAAATCACCATCGCGATGATGGCCAGCGAGAACAGCCCGCTGTGCGGACGGAGGTACGAAAGGATGCGGAGGTACAGCTTCATCGTGGCGTCAACAACGACACGGGAAGGATCATCTCTTCGGGACTCACGCCGCCGTGCAGAAACGACCCGCGATAACGCGCCTGGTATTCGCGCAGCTTCGTCGGATACACGAAAAAATAGTCTTCGAGTGCGAGCAGGTAATTCGTCGCCATGCGGCCGGGCGGAAAGCGCAACAGCTTTTCATCGCTTACGCCAAACACTGCATTGGGATCTTCAGCGCGCAAATCGAGACCGAACTTGTAGCGCAGGTTGCTCGTCGCATCGCGTCGCGCATAAATCGTGACGGGACGCAGGCAGTGAATCGAGCCGTGGTCTGTCGTCAGAATGACAGGAATCTTTTTCGCCGCAGCTTCGCGCAGCATACGCAACGCCGACGAACGCTCGAACCACTGACGTGTCAGCGCGCGATACGCGGGCACATCGCGCGCGACCTCCATCAGGATTGCGTTTTCACTGCGGCCGTGTGTGAGCAAATCGACGAAGTTGAATACCACGGCCACAACCGTGTTGCCCTTGAGCGCTCCTCGCACACGCGTGAGCAGATCATCGCCTTCGGCATCCGTAAAGACTTTCTCGTAATGCACCGGCACGTCCTTGCCGGTCAACCGCTTCAGCTGCTCCGCCAACAATTCATCTTCGAATGCGTTCAGACTGCCTTCATCCGTCTCCCACCACTCAGGATGCTCCTTTGCAATCGCATCCGGAAACTTGCCGCTGAACAACGCATTGCGTGAGTAAGGCGTCGCCGTAGGCAGAATACTGCAATACAGGTCTTCCTCCATCTCGAACATCGGCGCGATGAGCGGCTGCAGCGCGCGCCACTGATCGAGGCGCATGCAGTCGATGACCATGAACAGCAGCGGCCCATTGCCAACGCGCGGCGCAACCCATCGTGTGACGACATCCGTCGACAGCGGTGGACGATCCGGCACGCCCTTCAACCAGCTCGGATACTCGCGCGAAACGTATTGGCCAAACTCGCGGCGAACATCCGTGAGCAGGGATTGAACCGAATCGTTGAGGCCGACTTCGCCTGCCTCGAGCAGGCGCAGGTCCCACTGCACGAGCTCTGCATACAGCGCGAAGTAGTCCTTCCAGTGACGTGCTTCGTCGCGTAGCTGAGACAGCGTGAGGAACCGTGATGCGAAGTCCTGTGCGGCGCGCTGCTGGCGGAGCTGTGGACCTTCGAGGAGTCGTGTGACGACGGACAGGACCTGACGGGGACTCGCCGGCTTCACGAGGTATTCGTCGACGCGCCGGCCGATCGCCTCCGTCATGGTCCGGTCTTCTTCAGACTTTGTAACCATGACTACGCGCGCGTGAGGCTCCGCCTGGCGGAGCTCGGCCAGGACTTCCATGCCCCGTTTGCCGGGCATCTGCTCATCGAGCAGCACGAGGTCGTATGTCGACTGGCGGATGAGGTCGAGAGCGTCATCACCATTCGTGACGGCATCGACCTGGTAGCCCCGCTGCCGCAAAAACAGCAGATGCGGCTCCAGGAGCTCCACCTCATCGTCAACCCACAGAATCTTCTTCGGTGCGTGTTGCATCCATAAAACTAAACAATTTTAGGCTTTTAGTGCCACTTGGGGCTGGAGCGGGGGTTGGGGGGCGCGTCTCAGACAATGCCCCAAGTCGGCTCTTTCCCTGCTTGGAGCTGCTTCAGTGTGACCTGAGCGCGGTGCTGGAGCTCGACGGCCATTCCGTGCGCGTGAGGCTTTTTCGGGTCGATCCCGGCGGCTCTGAAGTACCGTATCACGCGCTCGACGAACTTCGGTTTGGCCTCGTTTGCGGCAAGCGTCTTTTCGAGAGCGAAAGAGATCAGCGTGCTCCGGAAGCTTCCGAAGCTGCTCGATTGGGGAAGCAGAACGATCTTGCCCTGGTGCTGTTGAACCGCCACAGGAGGCTCTGCACCGGTCCCGATACCGGTCAGCTTGATGCCCTTGTGTTCGGTGATCTCCTTCGTCGCTCGCGTGGTGCCCGCCTCGAACAACGAGCGATTGTTGCCCGTGCTCTGATACTTCGCGATCTCCTCGAGTCCCTTCTCCAGGGCCGGCACGCTCGAAAAATAGAGGACGAGAGTGTCGAAGCGCGTTTCACGGCCGGGAGCACCCGTCTTCGCGTTGGTCATTCCCGGATGAGCCACTGGGCGCAGTACCATGTTGTCTACGATGTAGCGGATGACCTTTGTAGCGCGCAGCGGATGCACGTGCAGGTAGAGCCGCTCCATTGAGCGCGCCCCGCCACGGCGGAAATGGTAGAACGTGTTTCCGAGTTGATCGCGCAGGACTTTATTGGTCTGCGTGGCCGTAGTCATTTTGCCGAAGCCGTCCCTTGGCACCCCCATGAAACCGCTCGGCAACTGCTTCCCTTTGTAGTCCTTCACGAGATGATAGCCCAGCCAGTCCTTTGGCGAACACTGGATTTCCGGGAGCACCGGGAACTGCTGGATCTCTCGTAGAAACGCCGTGATTGCCTCCGGAGGCGCCGTTCCACGGCCCGAGCGCGTGTAAAGACCGTAGACGTCCGAGTTCTTCGCAGCGTACGTCCCGTCCCTCGTGTTCTTCCGGTGCGACCAGGCCAGGTCCAGAAACCGGGCGAGGTCGGCGGAGAGCGCCGGACCATTGGTCTCGAACGCAGCAATCTTGTCTCGGATCGGCATGTTGATTTTACGGGGAGGTGAGGGGTCTGCCATTAGCGTGGGACGCTGGCCATTCTCAGGCGATCTCACCTCTAATATGTTTTTCGGTACGACCGCAAATCAACGTCCAAGGGTGAAAGCCTCCAGGTCGCACAAGGCAGCCGTCCCCGATCCTGGCGCTCTTTCAGTAGAGCCCCGCCTCTATGGCTGTCCGCTGCATCTGGGCGCCACCGCAACGCGCAACCGCGCAAACAACTGTCAGCACCGAGTTTGCATCGCGCGCAAAAAATCGGGAACGCGCATTGCCGTCCATCGCCATCATGATCCCGGTAGCGCGCACACTCGAACGCATCGAACGCTTCATCCCAACGCCGCTCGTGTCACACGGCGCCCTCGATCGCATTGTTGCCATTGCGGAGCGGATTCCTGCATCGCTTGCGGACTGGTTGTACCTGGAGTGTCGCCTCGCGCGTGATGTGAGCCGCACGGATCTCATCATCGGCGTCGACGGCTCGAACGCAGCGCAGTGGGCGCTGCCTTCACTTTTAGACGATTGGACCGCGCCCGCGCCTGCGCTGCAGGCTCAGCTCGAGCGCATATGGCTTGAGTATGATCTCGATGATGCAGGCGATGGCATGGCGGCGAAGCCCGGTATCTTTTTCGATTTTGCAGAGTCCGCGTGCGCATCGGCGGCGGACGCTCGCGCGCTCGTGCATGCGTGCTTCGAGCACGTGAGTGGCACTGAAGTTTCGCAGGCGATGGATGCTTCGCTCCTCCGCTGTCTGGATGAATTGCCGGTCGGCACTTTTCTGCCTTTCCTCGGGTGGTTTCCGTCGCGCAATGCATCGCGCATTCGAATCTGTCTTGCCAACATCTCTGGCGACGCAATCCCGAGCTACCTCGACGCGATTGGCTGGCCGGGCGCGACCGATCACATCAAAGCGCTTCTGTCTGACTGCCAGTCGAGTCACGCGCCATTGCTCGGCGTGCTGCACCTCGATATTGGCGACGATGTTGATCCCAATCTCGCCATCGAGTTTGTGCTCGATCGCGCTGCTCAGGCCCGCGGCAACGTCGCCGAAGGCGAATTCATCGACAAGCTTGTTGACCTGGGCGTTTGCGATGCCGACAAGGCGCGTGCATTGCGTTCGTGGCCGGGCTGCTCTGTCGAGCGACTCGATCACGAGCTGTGGCCGAGCGTGGTCGTGCGACACATCAACCACGTGAAGCTGGTTCTCGACGCGTACAATCAACTCTCCGCAAAAGCCTACCTCGCCCTTCACGGATCGTGGATGCCGGCGTTGCAGCGTCAGCGATAGAGTCCGCGCTCTATTGCTTAGAGGCCGGCTGCTGTCCGCGCATTTTTTGCACTGTACAACCACGGCTGTAACTCGCGTCCCTTAAAACGATTAACTGCTTTTCATCGCGAAGCACGCGCCTTGCCTTCCGTTGCACTCAGGCCGGACCCTCTCTCCCGACAGGAGTTGGCGATGTTCCCGAGCGACGAATACCGCAACGAAATGATGCGGGCAATTCTCGACCGCGCTGCGACAGACCGCGTGTTTCGACAAGCGCTTCTGACTGATCCCAAGGCAGCGATCCGGGCGAGGTTCGGGGT
>JBBQYT010000022.1:0-10466 GCA_038208385.1 Longimicrobiales bacterium
TGCGCTGGAGCTTCACGGCTCAGCCTGCGCGTCGGCGTGTTGGATGATACTCGCGGATGGAACGGCTACTCCGGCGGGACCTTGCGTACATCGCTCACGAGCACGGGCGCGCCATCGCTCTGCGGGTTCAAGACCAGCTTCACCTTGTGCGTGCGCGTTCGCTCGCCGCTGGCTTCCGCGCCCGCGGAAATTACGACCCACTTGAAGTCCGCTTTCGCGGTAGCGCTCGCGACAAGCTCGACCAGCAGCTCGAGCTCCACTGGGCCCAACGTGAATTGCAACGCTTCGCCCTTTGCCGCGCGCGCGGCCGTGCCAATCTCTTTTCGCAGCTGTGCAATGGCCTCGGCCAATCCCATCTCCTGCATGTTGATCTCCTTGTGCGCGGCAAACTACTGGAAGTGCGCCTTCATCAATACCCACGTATTCGGATCGAGGACGACGCGCGTTGGCGCGTGATCGGCCGCAATCGTGAAATGCTGCGCGTTCTGGTCGAGCATTACTTTCTCGATGCGCATCGGCTGCGTAGCGCTGTCCGCAGGAATACCGATCTCGAGCGGAAGGCGATAGGGTGCGCCGCCCTGCTTCTGGGCGAGGTCGATCTCGATGCGTTTTGCGGTAGCATCGTAGCGCCAGCTGCCGTCGACGACCGGGTAGCCAGGACGCTTCAGCCACTGGTCGAAGAACCACGCTAGATCCTGGTGCGATGTGTTCTCCATCACGTTCCGGAAATCATCCGTCGATGCATTGATGTCGCGGTAGCGACGATAATAGTCGCGGATACCCGTCCAGAACGCATCCGTGCCAATTTGCGCGCGCAGCATGTGCAGCACCCAACCGCCCTTCTGGTAGATGAGCTGGTTCAGGACCTTCGTCATGTCGTCCAGGTTGTTATGAATGACGGCCTGTTCCGGCAGCTTTTCCTGCGTCGCAAATACAGTGTTGCGGCTGCGCAGAAGTCCCGTGACGAACGCGTCTCTACCGCTGTAGTGTTCGGTGAACAGCAGCGTGAAGTACGTCGCGAAGCCCTCGCTGAGCCACACGTCATCCCAGTCGCGCTCGGTGACTGCATTGCCAAACCACTGGTGCGCAATCTCGTGCGCGACGAGTCCCGTCGCCTCCCTGGGTCCAACGGATGCTTCGCCGTAAAAGATCGCGCTCGCGTGCTCGGTGCCGCCGCGAATGCCGGCAGCCTGCACATCGGCAAGCTTCTCGTACGAGTAGGGACCTACGGACTCGCTGAAGAACTCGATTGCCTGGCGCGTAGGAATCTCGAACGTGATGATTCCGTTCTCGCGGTCCTGCGGAAACACCCACGACTGCAGCTCGACACCGCGCGCAAAGCCGAAGTGGCGCACCGCGAATTGCGAGACACCAATCGCATTCAGCCACGTCGCGATCGGCACGGACTGCTTCCAGTGTGTGCGCCTCATGCCGTTGCCGAGGTCTGTCTCTTCCTGCAACAATCCGTTCGCGACAACCTGGTACTTCGAGGGCGCGGTGATGATGAACTCGCTCGTCGCCTTGTCGTACGGATGATCGATTGTCGGTAGCCACTGGCGCGCGCGATTCGGCCAGTTCTCGCTGAAAAAGCTCCTGTCGCCAAACTTGTTGGGAATGATGCGGAGCCCGTTGGCGGGAACGCCATGATATCGAACGCGGAATATTTTGTGGGCGCCCGCGCGCGAAGGTGCAGGCAACGTGATTTTGATGCGATCCTTGTCGTGCACGAATTGAAGTGCTGCACTGTCCAGTGTGACAGCGGTGACGGTCATGCCTTTGCCGTTTGTCGCGCTGGTCAGATCGAACTCGATGGTGCGCACGCCGTCGGTGACGAAGCGCACATCGATTGCGGCATCGCCTGCAATGTCATCCGTGTCATCGCGCAACGTCAGGGTCCAGGCGTAGTGCACGACGTCGACGCCGGGCTGGCGCGGATACGTGTCGCGGGCGGGCAGTGTGGCCGGGATCAGCGCGGCCAGAAGGGTGGCGACGCACAGGCTCAACGCACGAGGGTTGTTCCGTGAAGCAAACATCGTTGCTCCTTGCTAGTCCGAGGGTGCGGTGCGGGCCTCGGCTGCTGCGGCTCGGGCAATCGAGCGCAGCATACCACCGAAGATGAGGCCGTGCACAGGATACAAGATGTACCAGTAGAGCAGTCCCGCCAGCCCGCGCGGCTCGAAGATCGCCGTCTGGCGGATGACGCTGCGTCTCTGATCGCCATCGACTTCGAATTGCAGCCACGCGCGTCCCGGCAACTTCATCTCCGCGCGGAGACGCAGCAGCTTACCCGGCTCGACAGCTTCCACGCGCCAGAAATCCAGCGTATCTCCAGGCCGCAGCGTGGTGGCGTTGCGGCGCCCCCGGCGCATGCCGGGTCCGCCCACCACCAGGTCGAGCGCGCCGCGCACGTGCCATAACCATTTGCCGTAATACCAGCCCGTGGCGCCGCCAATGCGTTCGATCGGACGGAACACATCGAGCGGCGCGCGGTGCACGACCACCTTACGCGAGTCGATGAGCCGGGAGCCCGCCTGCATACCACCCCACGGATTGGTTCGACCGTAGGACGACAGTGCGTCGGACCAGCGTGTTTCCGCAAACTCGAGGTCCTCATTGGCGAGTGCACGCGCGACGGCAGCCCGCATGCCAATCGGGTGGATGGCGGGAAAGAGCTCGCTGGCGGCATTGGAGGTGACGACGGTTTCGTTGCGCAGGCTATCAATCAATTTGCGGCCCACGCGCGCGTATACGGGAGTGACGAGCCCGAGCCAGAGACTGGACAGCCACGGTGTAAGTACGGGTACGCGCACGAACAGCCGGCTGAGTCCGCGCTGCGCCTCGTACTCACGCATCAGGTCGAGATACGTGACGCGGGCCGAGCCGCCGATTTCGACGACCGTGCTCTCCGACAGTGCCACGTCCACAGCGGCGACGAGGTACGCGATCACGTCTTCTACGCCGATCGGCTGCGTGCGCTGGCTCACCCAGCGCGGCGTGATCAGAACCGGCAGCCGCTCGACGAGCGAGCGCGCAAGCTCGAACGAAAGGCTGCCCGATCCCAGGATGACCGATGCACGCAGCTCCAGCGTGACGACGCCGCTGTCGCGCAGCACCGCGCCGACGGCGTGACGGCTCGCCAGATGCGGCGACAGGTCATCCTTGCCAAGCCCGCCCAGATACACGATGCGGCGCACTCCGCACGCACGCGCCGCGCGTGCGAAGTTCTCAGCGCCCACGCGCTCTTCGCGCGCGAAATCCTTGCGCGAGCCGAGCGCGTGAATCAGGTAGTACGCGGTGTCGACGCCGCGCAGCGCATCCATGAGCGACGCCTCGTCCAGCACATCACCAGCGACGACCTCGAGGCCTTCCGGCGCGCTCGCGCGGACTTCCTCCGGACGCCGCGCCATAGACCGCACGGCCCGGCCTCGCTCGTGCAGCACGCGCTGCAGCCGCCCGCCGATGTACCCGCTTGCGCCCGTGACCAGGAGCACGCCCGCCCGCTCTTCCGGAGCGCTCATGCGGCCTGCAACTCGCGCCGCAGTTCCGCGCGCAGCTCATCCATGCTCGTACCGACGCGCACGCCAATCAGCGACAGCTCGCGCGCGAGCTCGGCTCCGCCCGCACCACCCACAAGCAAACCGATCGACGCCGGCAGCTGCGCCCGCAACGCGCGCAGCTCCGCAAGCACGCGCTCACGGTCATCGACGTAGATGACGCTCACGGCGACCAGCCGGACCTCCGCAGCCACCGCCGCACCGGCAATCTCCGCGGCAGGCAGATCGCCTCCCAGATAGATCACGTTCCACTCCTCCAACGCCGCCGTCACTCCCGTCAATGCCGCACCAATCAGGTGACGCTCCCGCGCCGGCGTCGCGACCAGCACGCGCGCCGCACCCGGACGCTGGCCGAACGAACGCATTGTCTCCGTGATCAGGTCCTGCACAACCGAAGACGCGACGTGCTCCTGCGCCGGAGTCATCCGCCCCGCATGCCATTCATCGCCTGCACGGCGCAGCAGCGGTACTGCAACGGCGTCGACAAACATCGCGACACCCAGCTGTGCGAGCATGCGCCTCAACTGTGCGTTCAGACCCGCGGCGTCCAACGAGCGCACGAAATCAAGCGAGGCATCAAGATCCAATTCCGACGGAGCCGCTGCCATGTCCGAAATGGCTTCATCCAGACGGCTCCGCGCGGCGACGTCCTCCGCCACCAGCCGCTCGATCTCTGCCAGCGGCAACTGCGCAACCTGCCCAATGCTCCGCCCCGCGCGCGTAGCCGCATGAAGCAGTCGCAGCCTCTCCACGTCCGCATCGCTGTATCGCCGCTGCCCGCCCGGCCCGCGCCCCGGCTTCACCGCGCCGTAGCGCCGCTCCCACACGCGCAGCACGTCCTGTGACAACCCGGTCCGGTCGGCAACCACAGCGATCGGGTGGCGGGCGTTTTCGTCTAAATCGTTTGATTGGGCAGTCATACCAATAGTTTCGGCCATTGTCCAAGCAATGTCAAGATCTCAAATTAGACAAACCATTGACGCGAATGCTGGATGGCGATACTATACTTGGACAAGTGCTGGACAACAAAGAGGGCGATACCGAAACCATAGCGGAGGATCCAATGAAAAAGATCGACATCATCGCGGCAGTCCTGCTGGTCGTGGGCGGATTGAACTGGGGTTTGGTGGGGATCACGGAGTACGACCTGGTTGGGACGTTGTTCGGCCCGATGTCGGGGCTGAGCCGGATTGTGTATGTGCTCGTGGGCCTGGCGGGGGTTTATCAGGCCATTCAATGGCGTGGCATTCAGCGCCGGTGGGCCACGGTGCCGATGCGTACGGCGCGCGTCTAGACGGCTGACGCGAACTCAAGACCGAGAGATGAACACGATGAAGCGGACGTTGAGAAGGATTTCGTATGCGGCGACCACGGTCGTGGCGCTGCTCACCCTGCCGGCAGTTGTGTCGGCGCAAACAAAGAAGGAAAAGGCTCACATGAAGAACATCGTGGAGGTCGCCGTAGAGGCGGGCAACTTCAACACACTGGTGGCGGCGGTGAAGGCGGCGGGACTCGCGGAGACGCTACAGGGTGCCGGACCGTTCACCGTGTTCGCGCCGACGGATGCCGCGTTTGCGAAGTTGCCTGCCGGCACGGTGGAGGCATTGCTCGCGGACAAGAAGAAGCTGACATCGATCCTGACGTTCCACGTGGTTTCGGGGCTGGTGAAGGCGGGTGACATTGTGAAGTCGCACGGTGCGACGCCGACCACTGTGAACGGCATGCCGCTGGAGATCGTCGTCCGCGATGGCAAGGTGTATGTGGCTGGCGCGCAGGTCGTGACTGCGGACATCATGGCATCGAACGGCGTGATTCACGTGATCGACAGCGTTCTCCTGCCGACGTCGAAGCCGGCCGCGGCGACGAGCGCACGCTGACTCGTCTTTCGTCTTTCGTCTTTCGTCTTTTCGTGCGGGAATCGATAGACGGTACCGTCCCGGTCGTGCCGGGGCGGTTTTTTTTGCCGTCAGTCTTCGGTGGGCCAGAGCCAGGCTGCGCCGCGCACACCGCTCGAGTCGCCGTGCATGTTGCGGACTACCGGGGTTGAAACCGAATCGGAGAAGACGTACTTGGCGAGGAGCGGAGATGTTGCGTCTGCAAGTCCGGTGATGTTCGACATGCCGCCGCCGAGCACGACGATGTCGGGGTCGAGGATGTTGATGACGAGCGCCAGTGCGCGCGCGAGACGGTCGTGATAGCGCAGCAGCGCCGCTGTCGCGTCCGCGTCACCGGACTGCGCGGCCTCGACAATGTGTGTGCTCGCGATGTTTCGGCCCGTGCGTTCGGCGAAGTCGCGCTCGAAGCCGGGGCCGGACAGAAACGTTTCGATGCAGCCTGACTTGCCGCAGTAGCAGAGAGGTCCGGGATACTCGTCGGCGGTCATCCAGGGCAGCGGGTTGTGGCCCCACTCGCCTGCGACGCGGTTGGGGCCTTCGTGCACGTGACCATCGATGACGATGCCGCCGCCTACGCCCGTCCCGAGAATGACACCGAACACAACACCATGGCCTTGTGCGGCGCCGTCCGCCGCTTCGGACATGGCGAAGCAGTTCGCATCGTTCGACACGCGCACGGGCCGCACGAGTCGCGCCTCGAGATCTTTTTCCAGCGGATGATTCGTGAGCCAGACGGAGTTTGCATTCTTGACGACGCCCGCACGATTGATCGCGCCCGGAAAGCCGACACCGACGCTACAGCGTTCACCCACATCGCGTTCGATGTCGCTCACGAGCTGCGCGATTGCATCGATTGTCCCGCGGTATTCCTGCGGTGTTGCGATGCGCCGGCGTGCGACAATACCATCGCGTCCCGCGAGCGCAATCGCCTCGATCTTCGTGCCGCCGAGGTCAACACCAATTCGCATCGTACTTCGGGAGCCTCGCCTCCCGCTCACCTCGGGTCGGGCTTCACTACGAACGTCTGCTCGTACGTCTTGCCGTTTACTTTCAGACGTGCAGTGAAAGTCCCGGCCAGGCGTGTGACCGCGCGGGAGCCGCCACCACCGCCGCCTCTGGGAGTGCTCGGCTCCGGTGCAATCGGGAACCACGAGAGGCGGTGCATGCCCGCCGATGCTGCAAACGGTTCGGGTGTTGTTTCCCACAGCGGTGAAATGCGCGGAATGCCCGTGCGTGCCGGCGCGCTCGCGGCTTCACCTGCACTCGAGAATGTGCGCAGCACAGCGCCCTTCGCATCGACGATGTCCAGTGTCACCGGTCCCGTGGCATTCGACTTCAGGTAGTAGTCAATGAACACGCCGTCCGGTGGATTGGAGGCCTGCGCTTCATCTTTCTGGAACGGTGTGCCGTCGTCTCCGCCCTGGACGTAGTTGATCGTGTCCGCGGGCTTGAACAGAAACGCATCGGCGGCGAGGACTGCGGGATTGATCTGGCGCAGCGTGGCGATGCTGTCGATGACCCAGATGCCGCGTCCGAACGTGCCGACAATGAGATCGCCGCTGTAGATCTCGAAATCGCGCACGGATGTCACCGGGAGATTGAGCTGCAGTGGCTGCCAGTTGTCGCCATCATCGAACGACACGAATGCGCCGCGCTCCGTGCCCGCGAAGAGCAGTCCCTGGCGCATCGGGTCTTCCTTCACCGTGTGCACGTAAACGCCCGCCGGCAGTCCGTTCGCGATCTTCTGCCAGGTTTTTCCCGCGTCGCGCGTGCGATAGATGTATGGCTCGAAATCCTGCAGCTGGTGCCGGTCGACGCTGGCGTACGCGCGCGCCGCATCGAAGTGTGACGCTTCCAGCATTGTGATGCGGCTCCATGGTGCGATGGCTGCTGGCGTGACGTTCTGCCATGACTGGCCGTCGTTCGTCGTGATGTGAATCAGTCCGTCATCGGTGCCCACCCAGATCGTCGGCGCAACCAGTGGCGACGGCGCGATCGTGTAGACGACACCGCGTTTGCCGTTGCGATCCACGTGTTCCGCCGCGGCCGCATCGAGCGTTGTAGGTACGACGATTTCTGCACGCGTGAGGTCCGGACTGATCTGCGTCCATGTCTTCGCTTCATCGGTCGTCCTGAATACGTACTGATTGGCGTAATACAGTGCGTGCGGATTTGCTTTCGAGATGACAAGCGGCTGCGTCCAGTCGGCGCGCGGCTTGTCCGGTGCTTTCACAGTCGGCTCCGTCGTCACGATCTGCTTGTTGAGTGCAAGGTGGTAGCGCGTGCCGGTGCCGCCGTAGATGATGCCTGGATGCAGTGGATCACCCGCGGTGTAGCCGCTCTCGCCACCCGCTTCTGTCGGCTCCCAGTCGCGCATCGAGATTTCTGCGAACTTGCCGCGCGAGCGCACTGCCACCGCGCCGCTGTCCTGCTGTGCGCCCGTGACCCAGTAAGGAAAACGGTAGTCGACGCAGATGTGATACAATTGCGCCGTCGGCTGATTCAGCCACGAGCTCCACGTCACGTCGCGTGGATCTTTCGTCTTCGCGTTGCGACTGATGATTGCGCCCTGGTCGCTTGCGATGATCGCCGTGTTCGTGTCATCCGGCGAAATCCACACCTGGTGGTAGTCATCGCCGCCGGGCGAGCCGCGCAGCACGACCCAGGTGTGTCCGCCATCCATCGAGCGATTCACCGCGACATTCGGAACGTAGATGACATCTGCGTCGTGCGGGTCGACAGTCACTTTCTCGAAATACCAGCCGCGTCCCCACAATGCCGAATCGGCGGACAGCCGGGTCCACGTCGCACCTGCATCGTCTGAACGGAAAAAACCGCCCTGCTGTGGCAGTGGCCGCGACGGCACGCGCGTGTCCGGCGGCGGCGGTGGCGGCGCAACAGCACCGGGCTCCGGCACGAGACAATCGACGACGGCATACACGCGTTGCGGGTTGCTCGGACACACGGCAATGCCTGTGCGGCCGATGCCCGCGGGCGGCAGACCCGTCGTGAGCTGCTGCCAGGTGTCGCCACCGTTCGTAGACTTCCAGATGCCGCCGCCCGGACCGTTCGACGGCGCGTACGTGAACCACGGCGGGCGGCGCGTGTTCCAGAGCCCGGCGTAAATCACCTGCGAATTGGTGGGATCGATCACGACTTCGATCGCGCCGATGTCATCGCCCTTGAAGAGAACTTTCTGCCACGTGCGTCCGCCATCTTTCGAGCGATAGACACCGCGCTCCGGATTCGATGCGTACATGTGTCCGAGTGCAGCGACAAAAACGATGTCGGCATTCTTCGAATCGATTGCGATCTTACCGATGTGTTGCGTGCCATCGAGTCCGATGTGCGTCCAGGTGCGACCTGCATCGCTCGACTTGTACATACCGTTGCCGTAACTCGCAGAATCGCGCGGCGTCGACTCACCGGTGCCGGCATAGATGACGTCGGGCGCGGATGGCGCAACGGCAATCGCGCCGATCGACGCGACGGGCTGGTCATCGAACAGGGGCTCCCAGATGCGACCGCCATCGATTGTCTTCCACACGCCGCCGTTCACAGCCCCGAAATAGAATTCGTGCGGTCTTCCGGGCACGCCACTGACGGCGTCGACTCTGCCGCCGCGGAACGGCCCGAGCATGCGCCAGCGGAGACCGCTGAACAAGCTGGATGGCACTGGTTCGGTGCGCAGCGGCGCGAACGGCGATTGGGCGAGGCGATCGAGCAGGTCGTGGCGGAACGAGGGCACGACTGCCGGAAGCAGGCCGAGCTTGCCTGCGATCGTCAGGAACTCACGGCGTGAGTGCGACAAGGATCCTCCCCGGTTTGTGATTCCATCGAAAATGCGGAGCGGTGAATGCGCGTGTCAACTCGCCGCCGCCGGGATAGATTGCTGCACAACGGCCGCACGATTCATCGACCTGCGGGAGGGCGTTATGATCTGTCGGATCTGGCACGGTTGGACAACGCCGGGGAACGCCGACGCGTACGAGCAGCTATTGCGTGAAGAGATTTTCACTGGCATCGCGGACCGCGCGATCGAAGGCTTCCGCGGCATCGAGCTCCTGCGGCGACCGGCGGGCGCGGAAATCGAGTTTGTCACGATCATATGGTTCGAGACGATCGAGTCCGTGCGAACCTTCGCGGGTGCTGACTACGAGAAGGCGGTAGTTCCGCCTGCGGCGCGTGCGGTGCTCGCTCACTTCGACGATCGCTCGGCACACTACGAAGTGCGCGTGCCCCGCGCGTCGAAGTAATCCGACGCTGCGCTTCGAAATTGTATGTGCGCCTGGAAGAGGCGGCCGCAAATGGATACGGCTCATCGCTCCTCCAGGGCGCATGGTGTTGTCAGGTCGACCCGGGTGAGTTGATGATCAGAAACCGACTTCGATCCCAAACCAGAACGATCGGCTCGGCAGGTATGCCCAGATTTCACCCGGCATGCCTGACGCGAGCCCGACTTCGGGCGACCGCCGCTGATCCGGGTCCGTGCCTTCATAGGGCGACCAGGTGAGGAGGTTGCGTCCGCTCAGTGTGGCTCGTGCCTGACGTGCCTGCGCAAACATCTTTCGCACGATCGCCTGCGGGACGTCGAACGACACACTCGCTTCACGCAGCTTCAGGTACGACACATCCTGGATGTACTGCCGCGCATATTTGAGGTAACGGCGTGGTCGATACTGGCCCATCTTCGTGCCATCGGGCGCGGGCGCGTCCCAATCGACGCTGTTCCCGCGCTGATCGTAGTTCCATTGCGTTGCGTTGCGAATCACACCGCCCTTGGACCGATCCAGCAGGAACGCGAGACTCAATGATTTGAAGCGCAGCTCGTTGGAAATCTGTGCCTGATAGTCAGGCCGCGTTTCGCCAATTTTCGCAAAGACTTTCGGGCCACCACCGGGAATGGTGTCATCGCCCCAGACGGCAGTCGCAGAGCCGCCCTCCTCGATGAGCACTGACCCGCCGCCGAAGCCGCCACCGCCAAACCGCGGCACGGGCAGCTGCTGAATGATCGAGC
>JBBQYT010000023.1:0-10464 GCA_038208385.1 Longimicrobiales bacterium
TCACTGCCGGGAATGAAATCGCCGAACTTGCCGCCCGCGATGTTCAGTGCAGCGGATTTGCCGGGCTCGCCGGTGTGCAGACTGATGGAATGGTCCTGTGCGAGTGCGGCGCGCGGCGCGAATGATGTAGTCGACATGCCAATGCCCGTACGCGCGATGCGACTCGGGCCAGAGCTCGAGCCGTCATTGCGCGTGATGATGTTCAGCACGCCACTGATCGCATCTGCGCCATACAGCGCCGCGCCCTGAGGTCCGCGAATCACTTCGATTCGGTCGATCGCATCGGGCGCGAAGCGCGTCAGCAGAAGCGGGTTCGCGACCTCGATGCCGTCGATGTAAATCTTGGGTGAGCTGATACCAAACGAGCTTGCACCACGGATACTGCCGTAACTCGCCATGAGCTTCGATGGCGACTGATTCCAGAGCCAAACGCCCGGTGCACCTGCGTTCAGTGCGTCCGCGACGGACTCGGTGGGCGTGTTGCTGAGCTCACTGCCCCTCAGGACATCGAGCGCGACGCTCAGCGGACGTTGCGGCGCTGGCTTCACGTTGCCGGTCACGACGAGACGGTCGAGCGTAAAGACAGGCGGGGTCGTCGGCTCATCGGCAGCACGAGCAAGCACGATCTGGTTGCCGCCGGCGAGGACAGGCTTCACGCGGGTGCCTTCGAGGAGCTCCGTCAGAATGTCGCCGACAGGCACAGACGTATAGATGGCGCAGACACGTCCCTCTGCGGAAAGCGTCTCGCTCGTGTAGGACAATCTCAGGTGAGCAGCAGCAGCAACAAGGTCCAGTGCATCGCGCAGCGCAACATCACGCACATGGACGGTGACCAGACGGTCAAGCGGTGCAGGCCACGTCTGTGACGCGGCACCTGCGGGGCCGGACGACGTGCCGCATGGCTTCGGAGGCGTGGCAGAAACGACAACAGGCGTGACAAACAATGCAGCACAGAGAAGGAGTCTCCGTGCTGTTGTGTGCCTCACCTTTTCGCGTGAGCTAGAATCCGTGCGAGTGCAGTACCGCTGTATCGCCACGCAGCTCGATCTCGGCGCCAAGTGCGAGTGCTATCGTCTTCAGCACCCGGTCCCTGGGTTCGCCGTCAAAAGTGGCAGTGAGACGTTGATTACGAAGCGCGGGATCAGCGAAACGAAGCTCCACGCCATACCACCGGCGTACTTGCTCGGCCGCTTCGGCCAGAGGAGTATCGCGAAAAATAATCCTCCCATGCAGCCAGGCCAGGTCGTCATCAGTCACTGATGAACGATGCGCGATCGCACGACCCTTCGAATCAATCGTACCCCGATCGCCTGCCTTCAGTACTACGCTGTCCAGGCTCCCTGCCGATCCCTTCAACAAAACACTTCCCGACGTGACCGCAACACGAACATCGATCGGACCACCCGTCTGTACGTCGAATGTCGTACCAATATCCCTGATCGTCGCCGAGCCCGTGTGAACCATGAACTCGCGCGCCCCATCGTGCTTCACATCGAAATACGCCTCACCACTCAAATCCACTTCACGAACCCTCCGGCCATAGTCTTCGCGCTGCGTGAGCGTCGACGACGGCCCGAGCGTCACCCGCGTGCCATCCGGAAGAGTCAGCGAGTCACGCTGCCCTACGCCTGTCGAAATCGTACGCATTGCGACAGTCGTTGTTCCCACCGCGGCAGGCGCCCTGCCTCCACGTGAACCACGCCATACCAGCGCCGCCCCACCTGCAACCAATACAACAGCTGCCGCCTTCAGCACGTGCGACTCCCATGCCGCGCGCTGCCAGCTCTTGTGGGTCAGTACACGAATCGGAGGCTCCTGGCGGATGCGGGTCTTCACACGGCGGAGCGCTCCCTCGACATCGAAACCGACCGGCGCGGGCTGACGGAGGCGAGCCATGGAGCCTGCGAGGAGGTTGATCTCGTGTCTGCGAGTCGGGTGTGCGGCCATCCACGCCTCGATGAGGCGAGCTTCCCCGTCGGTCGCTTCTCCAGCGAGCCAGCGGGCAAGGACGTCCGAGTCGACGTCAGGACCGAAGTTGGTGTGTTCCGTCATAACCTCAAAGACACGACAGTGGAGGTATACCCTTATTCCTGAGAACAAACCGTGCTCAGTGCGGAGTTCGTCGCGCTCCGGCGCGCTGGCGAAGCCCGTGCAGGTAAAGTTAACATTTAGCCTGGCAATTACTGGCTTTCTCTGGCGCGTAGCGCAAGGCATGCATCAAACTTGAACGATCGTGAGCTTCTTGGTGCGCTACGAGCGGGTGATGAGGCCGCGTTCGATGCGATTTTTCGGGCGTATTACGCGACGCTCGTTCCTGTAGTCGAAGGCATTCTTCGCGAGCGCGCCCTCGCCGAAGAAGTGGTTCAGGATGTCATGCTGGAGCTGTGGCGTCGTAGAGAGACACTGAGGGTCACGGATTCCCTGAAGGCCTACCTGTTTCAGGCGGCGCGCAACCGCGCGTTCAATCACATTCGCCATCGCAAAGTCGAAGAACGTGGTTTCGTGCATCTCGATCACGAAACTGCAGCGCCTTCGTCCGCGCATGCGGATCTCGTCGAGCGCGAGATCGATGGTGCGGTGCTGGCTGCGATTGCGGAGCTGCCACCGCGTTGTCGTGAAGTGTTCGAGCTGAGCCGGATCCACGGACTCAAGTATGCCGAAATTGCACGCACGCTTGACATTTCGGTGAAGACTGTCGAGGCGCAGATGGGTAAAGCGCTGCGCGTGCTACGCGTACGACTGTCCGCGTATCTGCCGGAGAGTCATGACAATGTAGAAGCGTAGGGAAACGCACCGGGGACGTAAGGGTAATACTGCTGTCGCCTGTCTCAGAGTTGAAGCAGAAAAGACTATGCGAGCGGTTCGCACTGTTGCTTTCTGTCAGCTCGGAGACTTCCCCATGAAACGAATCTCCCACCAAGTCATCGCGACCTGCATCGCGCTAACGCTGTTTGCCTGCGCTGAATCAGTTACTACAACTGCGACGAGCACCGCCAATCTGACAGCTGCGTTTTCATCGTTGCCGCTCGGGTACGACAACGTCGTCAGCTCGTTCGCGAGCGGCAATGGCGATGGTGGCAGCGGCCTGTGGCTGCCGACGGGCGCAGAATTGCATGGTAGCAATGGCGCACGTGGTGGTTCTGGTAGTGGCGGCCGTCCCGGCGATCTCGGCTTCATGTGCGGCGGTTTGTTCGGATTGTTTCTAGGCGATGGCTTCGGTCCCGGATTCGGACACGGCGGTCGTGGGGATCCAATCCTGAAGGGCAACTGTACATACAATGCGACGAGCGGGAATGTCGTGTGTGATCCGCAGAACGTGAACGGCATCACAGTGAATCGGACGGCGCGCTATTTGACGGCCGCTGGCGCAACACAAGCAGCGTTCGACAGCGTTACGACGAACACGATTCAGACGACGGTGACGGCAGCGGGCACGACGACGCGGCGCGACAGCTCGGTGTCGACAGTACAGAGCTCGAGCCAACGCTCAGTGAGCGGCCTTGCAAAGGGCAGCACACAGCGCACGGTGAATGGCACATCGTCCGGAACAGAGAACACGACGGGCACGAACTCGACGGGATCGTTCAGCGCGGTGCGCGTGATCGGCGACACTACAAAGAACGTCATCATTCCGGTGCGTACGGAGAGCGTTGTCACATATCCGACTGCTGGAACGATCATCCGTAACCTGAAGGCAACGTTGACCTACGTTGGCCGGGCGGCCACGACGTCGATTCGCCGGGAAGTCATCACGTACGACGGTACGGCGACAGCAAAGATCGTTCTCACGCAGGACGGTGTAACACAGAACTGCACGGTCGCGCTGCACCACGGGCGTCCGACCTGCCAATAATCGAGGACCCGGAAGGAAGTCAGCAAGATGTTCGTTCAGCAATTGATACGCGCGGTGGCGCCATGGCAGTCGCTCTATTCCGACTCGAAGGCCGTATCCACCGCCGTTACATCGGTTCACATTCTTTCGCTGTTGTTCGGCGGCGGGCTGGCAATTGCAGCCGACAGACTGACGTTGCGCGTTGCGCGGAAGCCGGCGAACGAACGTGCGCTGCAGCTCGAGGAGCTGCGCGCCGTTCACAGGCCTGTACTCATCGCATTGACTTTGCTCGTCGCGAGCGGCGTCCTTCTCTTTGCAGCCGACCTCAAGACGTTCATTGAAACGCCGATCTTCTGGGTGAAGCTCAGTCTGGTCATCGTGCTGTTGATCAACGGCATCGTGCTCGCGCGCACAGAAATCACACTACGTAAACAGCCAGAGCTGAACGACGGACTCTGGAATCGCATGCGCGTGGTCAGCATTGCAAGTTTTTCGCTCTGGATGCTGACTGCAGCGGCAGGCACAGTGCTCGCCGGGTTCGCGTGAGTGACAACAACCATTCTGCAGGCGACGGCAGCACGGACTGCTTTCCCTGCGCGACGGATCCATCGAGACGCGAATTTCTGCGCCGCGCATCCGTGCTGGGTGCGGCGCTTGCCGCTATCGCAGCGAATTTCAGCGACGCGGGCGCGCTCCCTGTACGCGCCATGCAATCGCTTGCAACCAGCGCAGGCACGATGACGTATCCGATTCCTGCGGCCGACGGCGCAGAGATCGACCACGACAACGAAGTCATCCTCGTGCGCTGGCAGAACCAGGTCATGGCGTTTGCCTTGTCATGTCCGCACCAGCACACGGCGCTGCGCTGGAATCCGACGGATGCGCGCTTTCAATGCCCGAAGCATCACTCGCAATACACGCCCGATGGCACGTTCATCACGGGACGGGCAACGCGTGGAATGGACCGGCTCGCCATCGCCCGACAGGGCAACTCCGTTGTCGTGACCACCGAACCGATCATCAAGCAGACCGACAACATGGCTGGCTGGAAGGCCGCGTTCATCCAGCTGTGACAAGGGCGAACGCGCACGTGTGATCGAACGAACTCTTCAGTGCACAAGCTTCGACAGCACCGGCAGAACGTTCGGCGAAAAACGAAATCCCTGATGTTCGCACCTGCGAATTCGTGCTGCACAAACCGACGCAGCCCATATCGGCACCGTGTCCGGACAACGCGGCAGCCATCACGACAACACCCGCCGCACCCGCTCCAATCAGACCGAACGTCATCGGCTTATTCAGCTCGCGCACCCTGAACGACTGAACCTGCAAGATACCGATCGTCACTTCCTGACCTATGCACTTGTTCAACATGCACGACTGACTCATTCCCGTCATTCCAAAGATCGTGTCGTTCACCAGCCTCGGCGCATACACCTTCGCCTCCGTCCCGTCACGGCGCGTGAGATCGATGATCCCGGTCTAGAGTACCGCGGGCGCACTATTCTTACAGCATTTGGGGCGCGCGGGCCACACTGTTGTAGAGTTGCGGGGAGTTCGAACGACCGCTGTATACGAGGCTGAATGCCCCCTCTGAGCTCGCCCCGTTCGAAAGACGCTGTAGCGTCGTCGGCCGGCGTGTGGCGGACGTCGTTTTTCCCTTACGTCTAACGTTTTCCCGCCTGGAATGCTCTAACAGATCGCCGTTGTCATGTTTCGGACCCGGGGGGAAAGGACCCCTCGGGTGTCGTTCAGATGGCGGCGACCCTTCACCTGCGACTCAAAGGCTCGACAGTCGATGTATATCATTGCGCACAATGGCGCACGGATTTTTGGGGGCGGTGAGATCCGGCCGACGTTGTTGCTTGCGGGTTTGCGCAACCGTGGCCATCGCGTGCTGATGTTGTGCAACAGCGCGGAGGTGGCGAAGCGCGTCACGCAGCATGGCGTCCCCGCGGAGGTATGTCCCCTCTCCGGCGATGTTGCACTTCATCACGCAGTGCGGCTCGCGTGGCGGCTTCAGAGGGAGCGCCCGGATGTCCTGTTGCTCACCACCTTCAAGAAGACCTGGCTGGGCGGCTTTGCGGGGCGGCTCGCGGGTGTGCCGCATATCATCTCGAAAGTCGTTTTGTCGACCGATGTGCTGCGCAATGCGAAGTATGCGTTCACGTACAGGCATTTGATCGACACGGTCGTGTTGAACGCAGAGGAGATGCGTCGGCGGTTTGCGAACGGCACCGACGCGATTTCTCCCGACAACATTGTGACGATCTACGACGGCGTGGATGTGCACAAAGGTGGCAGCACGCTACGCGAGGTGCTCGGCATTCCGGAGGATGGAAGGGTGATCGGTGCACTGACACGGCTGGCGTGGCAGAAGCGGCTCGACGTTCTGCTGCGTGCATTCGCCATCATGGAAGATGACAAGGTGCACTGCATACTGGCGGGTGAAGGTCCCGAGCGGGAGGAGCTCGAGCGGCTTGCCGTCGAGCTTGGCGTGCGCAATCGCGTTCATTTCCTCGGATACCGCACCGACATTGGCAACATCCTGGGCGCACTGAACGTCTTTGTGGTCACGTCCGATTCGGAGGGAATGAACAACGCAATGCTGGAGGCGATGGCAGCGGGCGTCCCGATTGTGACCACGCCGGTTTCAGGCGTGGCGGAAGCATTGCGGAGCAATGCGCGCGGTGTCTCGCCCGGCGTCGTCGTACAGCAGCATCCGGTTGCGATTGCGCGCGCGCTGTCGCGCCTGCTTATGGACGAAGCTCAGCGGAAGAGGATGGCCGATGCGGGTGTTGCGCGAGTATCGGAAACGTTCTCGATGGACAGCATGGTGGGAGCGTGGGAAGATCTTCTCATGCACACGGCTGCCCCGGCTGTCAAAGCCAGGAAGTCGATGACGCAGTAACCAGCCACCACAGCGCTGGGCGGATTGCCCGCGCTGAGCCAGCCCGCATGTTCCGCCCACGTCCAGTTTCCGACGGCAACGCCCAGCAGCTCGAGATGCGTCGTGATCGCGAACGCGCCCGCATAGACCGCGGGCGACCGCCACGCATGCATACAGCACGCAAATACGATGAACAGCGCGGCGCCCAGCACGTCCGGTCTCGGAGACAGCGCAGCACCCCAGGCAGCCCACGCACCACACGCAATCAATGCCGACCAGCGTATTTGTTCAGTATATCGCGCGGCGAATCTCGAGCGTCCAAACGCGAGTGCAGCAAGGTAAATGAGTCCATGTCCCGGAAGCACGTAGGACGGGATGTTGCCGAGGCGATACGTGTAGACCTGCAACAGTCCGGAGCCCGTCACCTCGGCCACAGTCGCAACGCACACCGCAACGGCCACCTGCACGCGTATTGGCACTCCTTCGCCGCGCAGCAGTGTGAGCAGCATCAGCCACGTAAGCAGTCCGAGAACGCGCTGTTCTGCAAGCGAAGCGTTCGCATCCGCAAGCAGCGCGACCGTAATCCAGCTTACGACCGCAAATACGATCAATCCATCGCGCGACAGGTGGCGTCTCACTTGCCGCCCTTATCGCCGAGCGCACTGCGCACTGCGGGCGCGACCTTTGTCCCGAGCAGCTCGATCGCGTGCATGATGCGTGGGTGTGACATAGTGCCGACGCTGAGCTGAGCGAGGAACCGGTCGTGATGAAACAGCTCGTGCTCGAACAGGATTTTGTCGATGACCTGCTGCGGGCTGCCGACGAGCAATGCGCCGCGCGGCGCAATGAGAGCGTCGAACTGCTGGCGTGTCGTTGGTGGCCAGCCGCGCTCGCGTCCAATGCGTGTCATTGCGTCGGCATACGACGGAAAGAACTCGTCCGCAGCCTGCTTCGATGTATCGGCGATGTACGTGTGTGAGTTGATGCTCACCGGCAGCTTTGCCGGATCATGCCCGGCGTTGCGCGCGGTATCGCGATAGAGCTCGACCAGATGCGCAAAGCGTTCGGGAGCTCCGCCGATGATGGCGAGGGCGAGGGGCAGGCCGAGCTGGGCGGCGCTGATGATGGACTGCGGTGTGCCGCCAACTGCGATCCAGATCGGCAGGCGCTCCTGAAGCGGTCGTGGGTAGACGCCGAGGTTCTGGACCCGTGCGCGATACTCGCCCGACCAGGTGATGCGCTCCTTGTCGCGCAGCTCGAGCAGAAGCTGAAGCTTTTCGGAGAACAGCTCGTTGTAATCATCGAGATTGTAGCCGAACAGCGGGAAGGACTCGATGAAGGAGCCGCGTCCGGCCATGATCTCCGCACGACCGCACGAGAGCAGATCCAGCGTCGCAAAATCCTGAAATACGCGGACCGGGTCATCGGAGCTGAGGACCGTAACAGCACTGGTGAGGCGCAGATGCTTCGAGTGCTCCGCGACGGCGGCCAGGACCACCGCAGGCGCCGAAACGACGAAATCCGGTCGATGGTGTTCACCTACGCCGAAGACATCGAGGCCGACCTGGTCTGCAAGCTCGGCTTCCTCAATGAGGTTGCGAAGCCGCTGCGCGGCACTGATCTGCGCGCCTGTTTCCGGGTCGCGCGTGTTTTCCGCAAACGTATAAATGCCGATCTCCATGTCAAATGGTAGCCAAAATCGCTGGGCCAGCGCAACTTACAGTCATGACGGAAACAGCTTACCCGACGAGCCGCGTAGTCGCTCAGAGAATCGAGACCGGCTTCGCAAAAAAAATCGCTGCAGCAAATCTGACAGGGGTGTCCCTACCGGACGCGCGCGCGATCGAGCACATCATCAACGCCGCCTTCTGGGCGAGCCTGCTGCGCGAAGAAGGAAAGCCTACGAGGATTTCGCTCGCGCTGATCTCACCAGAGCAGAGCCGGAGGCCACTGCGGTTTGATCCGCAGCTCGAGCTGGACCCCGCTGTTCTCGCACGCGTTGCGCCCGCGGTCGAACGGCCCGGCATTCACCTCGGCGTGTGGCGTGACGGCGAGACGCTGCGCGTCTGGGGCATGACGCGCACAGTGCCGACACTCTGCCTCGTGTTCGAAGTGTTCGCGCCCGGATTGCTCGTCATCAAGTATCGGCGCAGCGAAACATCGACCAAATTCGCGAACATTGCCGTACTCGAAGGATCCGAGGCGAAATTCATTGACCAGAACGGCTCGTTCGAGTCGGGCGCGCCGCCCGCGCTCTCGTCGCTGTTGTCGTTCTATTCGTCGGCGGGACGTGAAGAGGGCGACGATATTCTCGTGCAGCTCGCCGTCTCAATGCGCGCGCACAAACGCGGTGGCTCGCTGCTCGTCGTTCCGGCGAGAACGGAGGAATGGCGCAAATCGATCCGCCATCCAGTCACCTACACGGCCACTCCGCCGTACACCGAGCTTGCGGATTTACTGCGCGCCGAAAAAGCAGACCACCGTCCGAACCGCCAGGAGGCACTTCAGCACGCAGTCGATGCCGTTGCCGGTTTCACAGCAGTCGATGGCGCAACGATCCTCTCCGACGAATACGAAGTGCTGGGATTCGGCGCGAAGATCGTCCCTCGTGATGATGGCGAGCGCGTCGCACAGATTGTCGTGAGCCAGCCCGTGCATGGAGCGGAGCCCTGGATTGCCGACCCGGGACAGCTCGGCGGCACACGCCATCTCTCCGCTGCGCAATTCGTGGGTGACCAGCGCGATGCTCTCGCGCTCATCGCATCACAGGACGATCGCTTCACTGTATTTGCATGGTCCCCCGTGCACGACATGGTGCATGCGCACCGCCTCGAGACACTGCTCATCTAGAAAGGGCGTGATCATGAATCGGATGAACGTCGTCGCGTGCGCTGTCGTGATGTCGCTGTCGACAGCAGCGGGCGCAAACGCGCAGAGTGGTCGCGGCGGCAGCAATCCCGCGGACACGAGCGCTGCAGCACGGCAGGCTGCAATTACAGCACGCATGGGCACGACGCCACCGCCGATTCCGCGCGGCGTCCTCGGCGGACTGCCCATGACGGCGAGCGACAGCATGATCAAATCCATCGTCGACAGGCTCGACTTCAACAGCTACAAGAGCATCATCAAAGGCCTCACCCAGTTCGGCGATCGCGAGCAGGGCACCGAGCGCAATGCGCGTGCTGTCGACTGGATCGAAGCACAGCTGAAGAGCTGGGGCTATACCACCGAGCGCATCAAGTACACATTCGCCCGGCCGGACAGCGCACCCTCGCCACGCGAAGAAGTGTACGCAACAAAACTTGGAGCGACCGTGCCCGGCGAGATGTACATCGTCAGTGGCCACATGGACGGACGCGGCGGGGGTGAAGCTGCAAACGATGATGGATCGGGCACTGCGCTCGTGATGGAGATCGCGCGCGTGCTGTCATCGGCAGACATTCACACGACGCGCTCGATCCGCTTTGCGCTCTGGAACAACGAAGAGACCGGACTGAACGGAGCGAAAGCGTACGTCGAACAGCGCCAGGCGCTGCAGGGCATTCAGAATCCGCGCGGCTCGGGCAAATACCCGGAGCCAAAATGGCTCGGGATGATTCAGCACGACATGATGATGTTCGACCATGGCAACCCCGTGCAGTGGAACCAGGCACTGGATGCAGATGTCGACATCGAGTTCCAGCTGAATTCCGCGAAGGCCGGCGACGCTGCACAGCTCGCACTGCAATTGCTCAACTCGAAC
>JBBQYT010000024.1:0-10383 GCA_038208385.1 Longimicrobiales bacterium
GACCGCGAAGCCGATCCCTTGAAGTGATAGATGGGCGGCAACGCCCCCTGAGTTACTAAAAAAAGCTGCGTCTGCGTCTGAGTCGTACCCTGCGCGTTTTTCCCCCGAACGGCGCGTAGGTGCGAGACAGGCGCAGACGCTTTTACTGCAACAGCGAAATCCGTTGTGGGCGGTGAGTGGTGTGTGCTCGTACGGGTAACGGCAACGAACGACTAACTCACTGGTTTCCGGTTCTTCCACTTCGCCGCGCCGTCCGGTCCATTGTCCCAGTCCTGCACGCTCGACGCGTTGGGCATTCCCCAGTTATGTCCGTTCCAGCCATTGAAGCCATCCATGCGGAACGCCCAGAAGCCGCTGTAATCGTCCGAGATCACGATCAGGCCATCGGCATTGCGCACATCGAGACCGAATGCGCCGTTTGCGACGCCTCCGCCCTCATAGGGCACCACCTCGTCATACGTATCGTAATAGCCGATCGTGCGCGGATTGGCGGGGTCGCGGATGTTCACGACCTGGAGCCCGTCCTCGTACGATGCGACGAATGCGTAGGGCCAGCGCACTTCGATCATGTGCACGGACTTTTTCGGGTCCGGCGTCCATTCGCCGATCGGCACCTTGATGAGTGGCACGTTCTTGTCGAGCGCGGGCTTCAGGTCGAACACGCGGACCGGCTGGTGCGCGGGAGACGTCATGACCGTAAAGCCGTAGCGTCCGTCCGGTGTGGCGACGAACGTGTGGCCGCCCGACTGCTGGGACTCCTGCGCGTGCATTGTGACGAGCAGCTTCGGATTCGCAATGTCGCTTACATCGTAGACGTAGTTACCGCCGAGATACGTCGTCTCGGGACCACCGCCGTAGAAACGATCCTGGCCGGTAGCGGCATCGTACTGAACGAAGCAGTCGTGGTAGCCGCGGTTTGCGCCGCGCTCATCCATCGGCATCGGAACGTGGCCTACCAGGCCGAAGTCCTTGTCGCCGGCAATGAACTTCTCCATGTCGTAGATATTCGCGCCGTACGGAATTGTCGGGTTGGACTCGACGGTCGTGAACAGCAGTGTGCGCCCATCGGAGTGCTTGTACGCAAACAGGTTGTGCACGCCGCCCGGAATGTCAGGAATGCGGATGCGGCCGACTTCACGAATCTTGGTCGTGTCCGGCAAGCCAGTGACGTCGAAGACGACGACGCCCAGGTCGTGATCCGGCCCGTTCGCCCTGAACTGGAAGCCCTGCGCGTAGTAGTAGCGGCCCTTCAGCTTGAAGTATTTGCCGGCGAGGCCTGAGCCTTCGTGAAGGTCCTGGTCGGGATCGCCGATGAACCACGTGTACAGAACCTTCGCTTTCTCGGGTTCCCTCAGGTCGATGATCTGGAACCCCGCAGGCGCCCGGCTGCCCTTGAAGAACCGCATGCGCGACACGTACGCGTACGGGCGTGAGAGATCCTGCTCGATCTCGATGTCGCCGACTTCCATCGGCCCCGTGAGCGGCACGTGCGCAACGAGCTTCATGTTCTTGCTGAATTGCTCTCCAGCAGGATGTTGTGCCGACATCGGGGTTGCCGTCAGCATCAGGCCGCATGCGAGCATGCCCAACCACCCCACTGCCCTGCCACCCGGACGCGCCGACGCGGTGACGCGGCGACGCGGCGAAACTTCATCAATCGACGTTGATCGCATCTTTATGGCCTTTCAAAATGAAGTCAGCATGCCCTAAGGTTGTGCTGTTAGTCGCCGCGTCGCCGCGTCGCCCATTCGCCGCGTCTCAAGTAGTCGGCTTCTTCCGCCACTTGGCCGCACCGTCCGGGCCCTTGTCCCAGTCCTGCACGGTGGACACGTTCGGCATTCCCCACGTGTGTCCGTTCCAGCCGTTGAAACCATCCATCCGGAAAGCCCAGAAACCGCTGTGCATGTCGCCGGCGACGATCAGACCGTCGGCGTTGCGCACATCCAGCCCGAATACGCCGTTTGCGGCGCCCCTCCCCTCATACGGCCGCACTTCATCGTACGTGTCGTAGAAGGCGACGGTGCGCGGATTCGTCGGATCGCGGATGTCGAGCACGTGTACGCCGTCCTCATACGCACCAATGAATGCATACGGCCAGCGGATCTCGATCATGTGCGATGACTTCTTCGAGTCCGGTGTCCATTCGCCGACGGGCTGCTTCACGATCGGCACGGTGCCGTCCAGACCAGGCTTCAGGTCATAGAAGCGCACCGGTGCGTGTGCGTACGACGTCATGATCGTGAGTGCGTAGCGGCCGTCCGGTGTCGGCATGAATGTGTGGCCGCCGGACTGCTGCGACTCCTGCGCGTGAATCGTCACGAGCAGCTTCGGATTCGCGACATCGGTTACATCGTATACGAAATTGCCGCCGAGGTACGTCGTCTCCGGACCGCCGCCGTAAAATTTGTCCTGTCCGGTAGCCGGATCGAAGCCTATGTAGCAATCGTGATAACCGCGGTTTGCACCGCGCGGCTGCGGCAGCGGAATCCTGCCGACGAGTCCGTTGTCCGGCGCGCCGGCGAGGAATTTTTCCATGTCGTAGATGTGAGCGCCGTACTCGTACGTCATGGGTGCTTCGACGGTCGCGCACAGGTACGTGTGACCATCCGAGTGCTTGTACGTGAAGATGTTGTGGAATCCACCAACAACATCCGGCACGCGAATGCGTCCGACTTCTTTCACGAGTGCGCCGTTCGGCAGACCCGTCACGTCGAAGATGATCGCGCCGAGGTCACGGTCGGGGCCGGTGCCGCGGAACTGGAACGACTGCACGTAGTAGTAGCGGCTCTTCAGCTTGAAGTACATTCCTTTGAGTGCGCCGAGACCCTGGTGCAGATCGCCGTCCGGAATGTACCACGAGTAAATCACCTTCGCCTTTTCCGGATCCTTCAGGTCGATGACATCGAATCCGTATGGATTGCCCATGCGGGACACGTACGCGTAGGGCCGCGACATGTCCTGCTCGAGCTCGACGTCCGCAACCTTGAGGGTATCGCCGAGCGGCAGGTGCGCGACCACGTGCATGTTGGCGCTGAACTGCTGCCCTGGTGGTTTCTGTCCGAGTGCTGGTGTTGCAAGCGCGAAGGCGCTCAATACTGTCAGGCCAGTCACGAGAGACGCGGCAAGTGGGTGACGCGGTGACGCGGTGACATCAAGCGCCGTGTCGTCGTTTCGCCGCGTCGCCGTGTCACCCCGTCGCCGCGTCATGCTGCGCGAAGCAAAGATCATGATATCTCCGATATTAAGTGACAGGCTTTTTCCTGGGCGCACCATCGGGCCCATTGTCCCAGTCCTGCACACTCGAGCTGTTCGGCTGGCCCCAGTCGTGGCCGTTCCAGCCCTCGAATCCGTCCATCTTGAATGCCCAGAACCCGCTGTAGTCATCTGCCACGACGATGATGCCGTCGGTGTTGCGCACGTCCAGACCGAACGCACCGAATGCGACACCACCGCCCTCGTATCGTTTCGGACGGTTGAACGTGTCGTAGAAGCCGATCGTGTACGGTGTCGTCGGATCGCGAATGTCGAGCACCTGCAGTCCATCTTCGTATGCTGCGACGAACGCGTACGGCCAGCGCACTTCGACCATGTGCGATGACTTCTGCGCGTCCGGAGTCCACTCGCCGACCGGAGTGTGAATGACTGGATTCTTGCCGTCGAATGCGGGCTTCAAGTCCCAGAAGCGAAGCGGCTGGTGGCCGAGCGACGTCATGACGGTGATGCCGTAGCGGCCGTCGGGCGTCGGCACGAACGTGTGGCCACCGGACTGCAGGGATGCATTCGCAATCACGGAAGCGAGCAGCTTGGGGTTGGCGACATCGGTTACATCATAGACGTAGTTGCCGCCCATGAATGTCGTCTCGGGACCACCGCCGTAGAACATATCGCGATGATTCACGACATCGTACATCACGTACGCATCGTGATAACCGCGGCTCGCTCCGCGCGGCTCCGGCAATGGCACGTGACCGGCAATGCCGAAGTCCTTGTCGCCAGCAAGAAACTTTTCCATGTCGTAGATGTTGGCGCCATAAGGAATCGCGGGCGGTGCTTCGACTGTCGTGAACAACAGCACCCGACCATCCGAGTGTTTGTACGCGAACATGTTGTGCGCACCGCCCGGCGTCTCCGGCGCGCGGATGCGTCCGACTTCCTTCACGAGCGCAGGATTCGGCAAACCCGTCACATCGAAGATGACGGCCACGAGGTCGGTGTCCGGGCCACCCTGCCGGAACTGGAACGACTGCGCGTAGTAGTAGCGGCCCTTCAGCTTGAAATACATCCCCTTGAGGCCGCCCGCGCCCTGGTGCAGCTCGGTGTTCTCGATGAACCACGAATAGATGAGCTTCGGTTTGCCGGGCTCATGGAAGTCGATGATCTGAAATCCATCCTGCCCGCGCATGCGCGACACATACGCGTACTGACGATTCGGATCCTGCTCGACTTCGATGTCTGCTACCTTGAGTGTGTCCCCGAGCGGAATGTGTGCGAGCAGGCGCATGTTGCGACTGAAGTGCTCGCCTGGCGGATATTTGGTCGGGAGCTGTGCACTGACTCCGGGCGCTGACAGGGCGAAGAGAAGAGCAAGCAATGATGCTGAACAGTACTGCTTCGACATACCCGGACCTCCGGTGTGTGATGGCAGAAAACAAACGTCCGCAGGTGTCCGGCAGGCGCCGCGCCAGCGGTTCGAAAAGTCTCGCTGTTGTACTCTTGAATAGATGTCAGGAAGGCCAGTACAGAAGGTGCGTTTCAGCCCTGTAGATTGTCAAGGACAAAACGCGCGGGCGTGGAGCTTGCCTCCTGGGCCCTTTGGAGGATCCTAAAAGCTTTTTGGGGGAGTTTGGCTCGTGCAAGAAACAGTATCACCGCGCCGGCTGAAGAACGCACTGCGCCGGCGTTTCGGGCTGGAGCAATTCAGGCCCGGGCAGGAAGAGGTTTCGAATGTCGTCGTGAGCGGCCGCGACGCACTGGTAGTCATGCCGACGGGCGGCGGCAAGTCGTTGATGTATCAGCTCCCTGCGATGTTGTTGCCCGGCCTCACTGTAGTCGTTTCTCCGCTCATTGCACTCATGAAGGACCAGCTCGACAAGCTGCGCGCGCTCGGCCTCGACGCATGGGTGCTCAACTCCTCGCTCAACACCGCCGAACAGAACGAAGTCGAGCGCGCCATCAAGGAAGGTCGTGGAAAAATTGTTTACATCACGCCGGAGAGATTCCGCGACCGTGACTTCTTCGAGCTCCTCCTCGGCCGCCACATTTCGCTGTTCGTAGTCGACGAAGCACACTGCCTCTCCCAGTGGGGGCACGACTTCCGACCCGACTACATGATGCTCGGCGGCATCATCGAACGTCTCGGCCGCCCCCCGATCCTCGCCGTCACAGCGACAGCCGGCCCAGAGGTTCAGAACGACGTAATTGCACAGCTCGGCATGCGCGACGCGTTTCGCCTCACACTCGACCTCATCCGCCCAAATCTATTTCTCGAGGTCCTCCGCACGGTCAATGACGAGGCCAAGGACACAGCGCTCGAGCGCATCCTCGCCGAAACCGAGGGCACGGGCATTGTGTACATCGCGACTGTAAAGGAAGCTGAACGGCTGTACGGACAATTCTCCAAACGATTCCCGCTCGCGCTGTATCACGGCAAGCTCGGACCAAAGCACCGCACGGAAGCGCAGGAGCGGTTCATGTCGGGCGCAGTACGCGCCGTGATTGCAACGAACGCGTTCGGTCTTGGCATCGACAAACCGGACATCCGGTTCGTCACGCACTATCACTTTCCCGGATCGCCGGAGGCCTACTACCAGGAGGCAGGCCGCGCAGGTCGCGATGGCGGACGCGCGCGTTGCACGATTCTGTATCGCTTCGAAGACCGCAACGTGCAGAGCTATTTCCTCGGCGGGAAGTATCCGTCGATCGAGGATGCCGCAAAGGTCGCCACCGTACTGTTACGTGCACCCGAACGGCAGAAACTTCATTTAGACGATATCGCGAAGGCCGCCGACGTGCCGCGTCGCAAAGCCCGCATCGTGTTGACGCTGTTCAAGCGTCGCGGCGGCATGCGCGAGTATCGCGGTGGCGAGTGGCAGCGCGTGATCCCCGACCTGCGCCAGCTTGACCTGAGCAATGACATCATCGATTACGAGAGTCGTGGCTCACGAGACAAGGAAAAGCTGCAGGCGATGATTCGCTATTGTCAGACGGCGCAGTGCCGCACCGCCCAGCTGCTCGAATATTTCGGGGGTGAAGTTTCCGAAGGCCATCGGTGCGGCCATTGTGACAACGATGTGGCGTCGGAATCAATTCAGGTCGAGCGCACGCCGCGTGCAGTCATTGTCGAAGAGCCCATCGTCGTCGAGGCGACTTGTGAGGAGACGCGTTTCCAGCCCGGTGAAAGCGTCGCGCATCGGAGCTTTGGCACCGGCACTGTCGAAGCGGTGCGTGGTGCAAACATCGATGTGCGCTTTTCGCCACGAAAGCTGAAGACGATCCGGGAAGAATTTTTGAGACTGGTGTAGGACCGGCATCGTTTTTAAACAGATTTCACAGTGGATCACGGGGCTCACAGAGGACAAACGACCGCATCGTTTTTACACGAAGCCCACGAAGGAGCACGAAGTCCACAAAGAAGAAACAGAAGCATATTTTGTTTGGTGATTATAAAAGATCTGGCACCAGATTGAGGAGTTTTTTCAACATCAAGTCGAACAGGTCATCGGTCCGGTGGTTGTACCGAAACTGCATTTCCTAGAGGTATAATGGAAACCGGGTCGGGCTAACGCCATGGCGTTTCAGGAGCTTTCCTTTGGCGTTGCTGCAGAAGCCTTCGAGTCCATTAATGTGCACACGGCCATTTCTGAAGCGCTTTGCGTGATCGACGCGGCTTGACGAGCTTCACTGTCTGATCCATGAGTGTGCGCGTCGTAACGTTCGGAACTACGCTGACGAGGACTCTGCCTTTTCGCTCGAGGATTCCAAACACTGGAATCTTGCCGCGCGCTCCGCGACCACGCTGACCTTTGCGACGGCCGCCGAAGTACGACTCGTCGGCTTCGACTTCCTGGCGCAGAAGCTCGGGTTCTTCTTCGGCCAAAATCGAGCGTCGAATTATCGTGTGTGCGAGATGCGGGGTCTTCGCTGCGAATCAGCTTTTTCGAAATGTTGAATTCGCATGGCACCAATATGCCGATTTCGGTGCCAGATTTTTTATAATCACCTTTTGTTTTTTCCTTCGTGTTCATGGATCTTTGTGGGCTACGCGTAAAAACGATGCTGGTTTTTTGACTCTGTGAGCCCGGAATTACAGCCCTGTCGAAATCCGCAGCACGATGTTCCGGCCCTGATTGTCAGCGAATTCCTTGTAACGGCTCAGATAGTCGCGGTACGCCTTGTCGGTCACGTTGCGAACGCGGACATGGAAGGCGTATGAGCGCGCGCCGATCGTGTGCGTGAGTCCGCTGTCGATGTGGACGAGCACGTAGCCGTCGGTTGCACGGTCGAGTGCGGGCGTGCGGTTTTGTGCGGACACGATTGCAGCGGTAACTCCGAAGTATGCCTCCTGCGCCGGCCCGAAGCGCCTTGCGTGCAGCTCGGGATTGATGTCCACGCGCGGGGGCGGCACGAATGGCAGTGGCTCTCCAGTCTCGCGGTTCGTTCCGCGCACCGTGTCGTAGCGGCCGCGCAGCGTCAGATGCTGTGTCGCCTTCAATTCGATCGACGCTTCCGTACCGGTGAGCGATGCGGGCGCCTGTTTGTAATTGTAGACCCGTAATCCACTGTTGAACGCACCGGTCGCGCGCGGGAAAATGAAGTCGTCGATGCGATTGCGGAATACAGCGGCCTGCGCAACCACGTGCGTCGTCGACACCAGCAGCGATCCATCCAGGCCCATGCCGTGCTCTGCCTTCAAGTCCGCACGGCCAATATCGTAGCGCGCATCGCCGATGCGCGGGCCGTTTGCGAACAGCTCGAATAACGTCGGTGCGCGCCATGAGCTGCCAACGTTCCCGTGCAGCGAAAATCCATAACCGAGATCCAGAACTGCGCCAATCGTGCCCGTCACTGGCGTGTAGTCGCGCGTGTTTTGCACGAGCTGCAATGATGCGTTCGCATCTGCAGCGAGATGACGCGTATCGACACGGCCACCGCCCGCAATGCTCAATCGGCCCATAGCAATGCGCTCGTAAGCAAAGAGTCCTGCGCCATTGATCGTCGCATCCGGAATCAGGGCAATCGGACCGCGCGTGGCATTCGATTGCAGCTCGCCCGACACGCCGATCGTACCTGCCAACGGACCGCTCTGATGGTGTGCGAGAAACTCGGCCGTGAATGTGTTCAACAACAGATCGAACTGCACCGTCTCGTGGCCGGGGACCGCCAGAACGCCTGGCTCATCCGAGACTTCTGCCAGCGAGTGTCGTTGCCACTGTGCATGCGCCTCGAGACGAACCTGCTTGAGAGGCAGATTCCACACGAGCTGCACGCGGTCATCCGCGAGCTTCCGGACCGGGCCTTCTTCTTCTTTGCGCTGCGCATGAAACGCTGTCGGCGCAGATTCATTCGCCTCGAGCAGCTTGAACTCGCCACCATAGCGGACGTAGCGCAAGTGGCCGCTTCCCCAACGGCCGCGCGCGCCCAGAACCGCTTCGCCATCGCCTGCAAAAAGACCCGTGTTTTTTAGGCTGCCAGCCGGCGTTTTCATGTCTTCCGCAAAGCGTCCAATCGCCGCTGCGCGCCAGCCCCACGCGCCACCTGCACCCTCGACGCGCACGGCACCGGCCGCTTCCATGTTGTTCGATGCGCCGTACACCTCGAAGCCCGTCCGCACGAAAGAAGGACCACCCAATGCGTCCGGCACAGCGCTCGGAAGCACGTTCACGACGCCTCCAATTGCGTCCGAGCCGTACAACACGCTCGCCGGCCCGCGCACAACCTCGACACGCTCCGTCAGCTGCGCATCGATCGACGGCGCATCTTCATCACTCCAGGAATAATCCTCGAGTCGCTGGCCACTCTCCGCAACGAGAACCCGCGCGCCAGACAGACCGCGCAGCACCGGCTTGCCAACATACTCACCCGTCGAAAGCGTCCGCACCCCCGCAAGCGATTCGAGCGTGTGTGAAATCGAAATGCTGTGCTCCCGCCGTAACGCCGAAGCACCCAGCACCGACGTCGCCAACGGCGAAAACAATCGTGTCACCGGCGCCCGCGCAGCAGTCACCGTCACCGGCTCGATCTGGAATGGTGTCGCGCGCAGCTGAACATCCAGCGTCCCGCTTCCGCCAGGCGTGATGATCCGCACCACCGTCTGGTAGCCTGGATAACTGAAGACGATCGTGCGCGCACCCGTCGGCATCGCTGCAAGCGAAAACGACCCCGCGCGATCCGTCCGCGTCCGCCGATCCAGCTCCGACACCACGACATCTGCACCCGCGAGCGGCCGTCCCTGCTCGTCCGTCACCGTGCCGCGAACGGTATCCATGACTGACGCATACACACGCGCACGCACGTTCACGTGCGCAGGACTCGTCGCCGATACACCAGGCGATACACCCAGCGACACAACAACCACAGCAACCGGACTCGCCAGCACGACCAGCCTTTGTTTGCACCAAATCAAACGGCCTCCTCACGAATGGACGCTGATCTATACCTCCCTCCGCGCAGATCCCGAAATATGGCCGGGCGGGCATAGTGAAGGACGCCTTGCCGATCGGCTGCAAACGACGTAGTTTCAAATCTTATGGGACCCCATGGAACACCGACGGGCGCACGGCCCAAAGACGTCAACTCCGTACTCGACGGTATTCGCCGCATCGTGCGTGTATTGCGTGAGTCCGCAATGGACATCGAGCGCAGGCTCGGCATCAGTGGCGCCCAGCTGTTTGTGTTGCAGGTGCTGCGCGATGGTCCGTCGGAGTCGTTGAACGATCTGGCTGCGCGCACGCATACGCATCAGAGCAGTGTATCGGTTGTCGTTGCGCGTCTGGTGGATCGCGGTCTCGTGTCGCGCGAGCGCTCGGACATTGATGCGCGTCGCATACGTCTCGCGCTCACGCCGGAGGGCGAGGAGTTGGTGCGGAATGCGCCGGAGCCTGTGCAGTTAAGACTGATCGAAGCTTTGGAGAAGTTGCCACCGGAGGAAGTGAAGGAGCTGGCGCGCGGCCTGGGCGATTTGACGCGCGTGATGGGTGTTTCGGATGAGCCTGCCGAGATGTTGTTCGAGGGTGACGTGGTCACAGAGCAGTCGGGGGCGACGTAGCAGAATGGCAGTTAGAGCGGAAGGAGCGCCCGTCGAAGATCTCAATCGCGGGCGCGTGTTGTTTATCAGCGGTCTTGCGATCCTCATAGCAGTTGCTGCGGCATTGGTTGCGCAGGTCC